>JAUHYN010001427.1 GCA_030426505.1 bacterium
GGCGCGCTTCCCGAAGCCCGACAGGTGCGCGTAGTGCGTGACCAACCCGCCGCGGTGGCGGATGGCGACCATCTTCCCGAGGTGGCCCTCCCACTTCGCCGACACCACGACCCCGTCCGCCGCCGCCCGGACCGCGGCGCCCCGGGCCGCGCTGTAGTCGACGCCGCGGTGCATCCGACGCCGGCGTCGGATCGGGTGCTTCCGGTAGCCGTACCCGCTCGCGATCCGCGCTCCGGCCACCGGGGGCCTCAGGCGGGTGCTCTGCATCGGGTGGCCGTCCTGGTCGTAGTAGCCGCTGCCGTTCTTGCCGGTGAAGTGGAAGGCGCGGAGCTGCTTGTGGTCGGCGCTGTACTCGGCGGCGAGGATCCGGCCGTAGTCGAGGAGCTGGCCTTCGATCGTGCGCCGCTCGACGACGACGCGGAGGCGGCGGTTCGTGTCGTCCTTGCTGCGCGCGACGTTCATCGGGAAGAGGTCGTCGACGAGGAGGGCGAGCGCCGCTTCTTCCCCGACGGCCTCGAGCGCGTCGCGGAGGGAGCCGGGTATCGCGGCCTCCACGAGCACCGTCTCGGTGCGCGCTTCGAGCTCTTCGCGGTGGACGACGAGTTCGCCCCGCAGGTCGAGGCGCGCGCAGATCGCGGTCGTCAGGTGCGGCCGGTAGCGGAACCAGCTGATCGCGCCGTCCGCGCGGACGTGGACGTCCATCTGGTCACCGACGGCGAGCGTGTTGAGGTTGTGCTCGCGACGCACGGCGCGTCGCAGCTTCGCGACCTCTTCGCGGTTGGCCCCGGTGTCGACGATGATCTTGCCGAGACTGTCGCCCCACGCCACCACCTTCCGCACCGTGCCCACCGGTGCGCGCTCGATCCCACAATAGCTGTCCGGAGTCAGATCCGCCTTGCCGGGGAGCAGGAGGGTCCCAGCCACGAGAACGGTCTTGAGGGCGACATCCAGCAAGGCCGCGAACGTCAAACCGCATTCGCGCCGCGCTTGCAATCCTCCGATCGAACACAGCGCGCGTAACCCTCAGGCCACAGCGTCATTCGTTCAGGAGTTCGTACGTGTTCGCGCCCGTATCGAGCAGCACGACCTCGCGCCGGCCCGCGAGCCACGTCCCGCTGTTCAGGTACAGCTGGCCGCCCACGGCCTCGCGGCGCGGGCGGTGCGTGTGGCCGTTCACGACGATGTCCGCGCCCATCCGTTCGCCGATCGCGGCCGCGCCGCGGATGTACGTGGCGTCGTCCTTCGTGCCCCCGTCGGGCCGCGGCGCGCCCTTGTGTTGGTCGACGCGCTGCGTGACCGGCAGTCCAGCGCGCTCGAGGACGCCGCCGAGCCACACGCCGAGGCGCGAGAAGGGCGCGCGCCCGCGGGCGAGCCGATCCATCTGGTGGCCGTGGAAGAACGCGATCGTCTGGCCGTGGTCCTTCTCGACGTGAAACTCGGGCGCGTCGAGCACGCGGCCCGCGACGATGTCGTGGTTCCCGAAGACGTAGCGGTAGCGCGGATCGTCCATGATGCGCTTCGCGATCCGCGGGTACGCCTCCATCGCGCCCTTCAGCTCCGATTCGAGTGGGCCCGGCGCGCCGCCTCGCAGCGTCTCGAAGACGTCGCCGAGGAGGACGACGCGATCCACCGCGCGCTCGAGGCGCTCGAGCATCCGCACGAGGGCGTCCTCCGCCTCGTCCGCGCGACAGAAGCGGTCGAGGCGATTCTTCTTCCCGAGGTGGAGGTCGCTGAGGACGGCGATCTGCATC
>JAUHYN010000309.1 GCA_030426505.1 bacterium
CCCGTGAGGCGCTCGCGAGTCGAGTCTCGCGCCTGGTCGTGCGGCGCCGAGGGCGCATGGCGGGCCCCTGTAACCGAGGCGAGGCCGAAGGCCGGCCGTGCGAGCAGGCGCGAGAGGCGGCCGCGAGCGCCCGCGGAGGTTTCTGGTCACGTCTCTAGCACCGACGTCAGACGCGCTACGCGCGCCTTCCTGGCACAGCTCGAAGCGAACCTCCCTTCGGGCGGTCCATTCTCACTAGCCGTGCGACCAGGGGGAGGCGTCGAGCATGTGCTCCGCCGCCAACGGATCGACCGGCCCCGCGTACAAGTAGCCCTGCGCGAGCTTGCAGCCCTGCAGCGCCACGCGCTTTGCCTCCGCTTCCGTCTCGATCCCGAACGCGATCACGTCGAGGCCGAGGTGATCCGCCATCGCGTGCAACGCGCCGATCAACATCACCTGCCCGGGGCTGGTCTGCGAGGTGTACCGACGCCCGAGCTTGATTCCGGCGACGCGGTGACGCGCGAGGCCGGCGATGCTGGAGACATCCGAGCCGAAGTGATCGACGACCACGCGCACGCCCATCTCGCAGAGCGCGCCGAGGCTCGCGTCGATCTCCGGGGCCTCGAGATCCAGCGTCACCGCTGGCACCTCGATCTCCAACGCGGACGGGGGCACGCCGGCTTCGACCAATGACGCCTCGACGAACGCCGCGTAGCGGTTCCACTCGAGTTCACGGCTGGAGACGTTGACGGCCACGCGGAGCCCCTCGTGCCGGGCGCGCCACTCCGCGAGCGCCCGGCACGCAGTCCGGAGCACCTGCTGGCCGGCCGGGACGATCGCGCCGGTGTGCTCGAGCAACCGGATGAAGTCGCGCACGTGGACACCCTCGAGCGACGGATCGGGCGGCCAGCGCAGCAGCGCCTCGAACCCACTCACCCGCCCACTCGCGATCTCGACCTGGGGCTGGAAGTGCGTCGTGAGCTGCTCGCGCGCGACGACGTCCTGGACGAGACTCTCCAACGAACGAGCCGATCTCTGCGCGCTTCTGTCGCGCTCCGCGAACTCGACGACGCAGTTGCGACCGCTGCGCTTGGCCTCGTACATCGCCTTGTCGGCGGCGATGACGAGATCGGTCGTGGACTCCGTCGACTCGGGGAACGTCGCGATGCCGCAGCTCGCGGAGACGGAGACCTCCGTGCCGTCCTCGAGTTCGATCGGCATCGTGACGCTCCGAACGAGGCGCTCCGCGAGCGTGTAGGGGAGGCGGTGATCGAACGGGCCACTGATCAGGATCGCGAACTCGTCTCCGCCGAGCCGCGCGACGAGATCGTACTCCCGCGTCCCTTCCAAGAGGCGCTCCGCGACGACGCGGAGGACGTGGTCGCCCGCGGCGTGCCCGTGGTCGTCGTTGATCGGCTTGAAGCGATCGAGGTCGGCGTTGATCACGGAGACGCGCTCGCCGCATCGGCGCGCGCGCGCGATGTCTTGCGCGAGGCGCGCGTCGAACGCCGCGCGGTTCGCGAGGCCGGTGAGCGGATCCTTCATCGCGCGGTCGCTGAGGAGGAGCTCGTTCTCCTTGCGCGCGACGGCGTAGGTGATCGCGCGCTCGAGCGCGTTGCGGTCGGCTTCGCCTTTGACCAGGAAGTCTTGCGCGCCGCGGTGGAGCGCTTCGACCGCGACCTGTCGATCCTGCTGGCCGCTCATCACGATCAGCGGCGTCGCCGGAGCGATGCGGCGGATCGCCTCGACCGCGTCGAGGCCGTCGGCGTCCGGGAGCCCGAGGTCCGCGACGACCAACCGGAACGTCTCCAGGCTCAGGTGTTGGAGCGCCTCGTCGAGGCACTCGACGTGGGCCACGTCCCATTGCACGGGGCGCGCTCGGAGGTATGCGCGCACGAGCGCGGCGTCGCCGGGGTTGTCCTCCACGAGGAGGAGGCGCTGGACCCCGTCGGTCACATCGTGCGCGGTCGTCATGGTCCCGCTCGTACCCTTCGGTCCAAAGGATAGGTTCATGAGGTGGGAGGCTTGCGAAAGGCGCAGGGTCAGTGGTGGTATCCCTGCAGACCGTGCGGATCCTCCACGTCGATGACAGCTCCGCGGACGCGATGCTCGTGCGCCGGCTCCTCGCGAAGAGCGATCTCGAGGTCGAGCTCCACCACTGCGCGACTCGGGACGCCGCGGTGCAGCACGTGAAGGACCACGCGGTGGACTTGGTGCTCCTCGACGACTATCTGGGCATCGTGCGCGGCCAAGAAGCCCTCGAGGCCCTCGTCGCCGCAGGGTACGCCGGCCCGACCGTCATGCTCAGCGGCGTGGTCCCCGACGGCGCCGACGGGCTGCTCGCCCACCTGGGCTGCCGGATCTGGATCGACAAGAACCGGCTGGCCCTCGCGACCCTGGAGGACGCGATCCAGCGCGCGTCCGACCCGTCTGCCACTCGAACGTCATGAACCGAATCGCCTCTGTCGCCCTGGTCGTCGCCGCCGCGTGCGCGACGACGCCGGCCCCCGATCCCACTCGCGCCTGCGACGACCCGCGCGCCTTCGCCGAAGACGGCCCGGTCGAAGCCGCCGCGCGCGCCTACGTCGACGCGTGCGGGCTCGCGAACACCACCCGGCTCACCTCCGAGCTGGTCGCGTTCCCGACGGTGCGCGCCCGCGAAGGCAAGACCGGGCCCGCGTTCATCGCGATGCGCCGCTACCTCGAGGCGTGGAGCGAAGCGAACGGCTTCGGGTTCGAGAACCACGACGACGACCCGTGGGTCATCACGTGGGGCGAGGGCGCGCCGAGCGTCGCCTTCGTGATGCACGCCGATGTCGTGCCGGTCGTCGAGGACGTGAAGGCGCCGCGCCCCGAACGACCCGCGGACTGGGCGACGCCGCCGTTCGAAGTCGTGACCAAGGACGGGCGCCTCTATGGGCGCGGCACCGAGGACGACAAGGGCCCGATCGCCGCCGTGCTGCACACGATGGCGACGCTGCGCGCGCTCGGCTACGAGCCACGCGGGCAGATCCAAGCGATCCTCGGTACCGGCGAAGAGCACGACTGGAGCGGCATGAGCGCGTACGCGAAGACCTCGACGCACGCGGAGTTCGTGGTGTCGATCGACGCGAACTTCCCGGTGGTCGTCGCGGAGAGCGGCTTCGTGCGGTGGGTCCTCCAAGCGCCCCGCGGCGCAGACGGCGAAGGCTGTCGGCGCGTCGTGGACGCGAAGGCCGGACAGTTCCTCACGCAAGTCCCCGGCGAAGCCTCGCTCGCGCTGGACGAAGAAGCGGGCCTCGCGGACGCCGCGAAGGTCGTCGCGGATCGCGCGAACGTCCGCACCGAAGTCGCCGACGGCGCGCTCACGGTGTACGGCCGCGCGGTCCACTCGTCGGTGGCGGACGAAGGCGACAACGCGCTGTGGGCGCTCGCGCGCATCGCGGGCGAGCTCGACCTCTGCGAAGGCGGCGTCCGCGACCTGCTCGGCGTCGTGCGCACGTACCTCGACGGCGACCACTGGGGCGAGCGCCTCGGCGTCGGCTACGCGCACGAAACGATGGGGCGCCTCTTGGTCGCGCCGACGATCCTCCGCGTCGACGACGACACGGTCACGCTCTCGATCAACATGCGCCGGCCCGCCGGCAAGGACGTCGAAGCGTTCGGCGACTCGCTCGACGCCGCGCTCGCGAAGATCCGATCCGAGGTCTCCTCGCGCGTGACCGAGAAGAAGGACGATCGCTACATCGGGAAGCCGGCGCTCGCCGACACCGACGGCCCGCTCGTCCAAGTCCTGCTCGACATCTACCGCGCCGAGACCGGCGACGCCGACGCGGAGCCGATGTCGATCCGCGGCGGCACGTACTCGCGCTTGTTCCCCGGCGCCGTCTCGTTCGGGCCCTCGATCCCCGGCCGCGAGTACCGCGGCCACGCGCCGGACGAGTACCTCGAAGCGGAGGCGCTGCAGTTGATGAACGTGACGATCCTCGAGGCGCTCCTCCGGCTGGACTCGGAGACCGCCCGGACGAATCCGGACGAATGAGCACATCGCCATGCGTGGCGGGCTGGCCCGCCCGTTGCGTAGCGACGGGTCGATGTCCAATCAAACGATTCGTTCGAACGCCCCTCGTCCCCCCGTCCAAATGAAGCCGGTCGTGTGCCGAGCGCACGCGGGACACGTCACGTGCTCCGCCTCCGACGAGGCGGCGCGGATCACCGCCGAGTGGAAGCCGGCCCCATCGGCCGACGCGCTCCTCGGAGGCGCCGCGCTCCAGCGGCGCGGTCAGCGCGGCGCGTCGATTCGCCAACTCCAGGCTGACCTCGAGCGCCACTGTCCGGGCGAGGTGCCGCTCGCGATCGACGGTGTCTTCGGACCGAAGACCGAGGCGCGGGTGCGTGCGTTCCAAGCGCGTCACGGCCTGGCGGTCGACGGCGTCGTCGGCGACGAGACGCGCGCGCAGCTCGACGCGATGACGATGCGCGACCTGCTCCTCGACGAGCGCTTCGAACGGCTGCCGAAGTCGACGCAGGAGACGATCCTGCAGCGCGAAGCGGACGCGACGCCCGAGTCGCGCCGCCACCTGATCGAGGTGATCACGAGCGAGCCCTTCTCCGCCCTACCCGTGGAGGCGCAAGCCAACTTGCTCGAGTGGAACCCGATCGAGGCGCGGATCGTGATGGGTGTCTGATCCGAGCCGACCGGCGCCGAAGGTCCTCAGGCCGGCACCGGCTCGACGTCGTGAGGGCGACGCACGCCCGGGACCGGGTAGCCCTCGGCGCGCGCCATCTCGGCCATCAAGTCGAGCGACGAGACGATCCCCTCGAGGCGCCCGTCTTCCGACACGACGGCGACGCGGTGCGTGCCGTCCATCGCCATCACCGCGGCCGCGTTCGCGAGCGTGGCGTCGCGCGGGAGCATCGACACCACCGGCGCCATGATCTCGGCGACCGCGATCGTCCACGCGTGCGGGGATCGCGACGCGCCGAGTAACGCCGACTTCGTCGCCATCCCGATCAACACCTCGTCCTCGTCGACGACCGGGAGCCCTCCGACGTCCGCCTCGAGGACGACGCCGATCGCCTCCGCGACCTTCGTGTCCGCCGAGAGCGTCACGAGGTCGGTCGACATGATCCATGCGACGGGTCGCCGCAGCCAATCGGGAGAATTCACGGGAGCGCTCCTTCCATCGTCATCCGCTCGGGCGGTTGGGTGAGGTAGGCGGAGTGGCATCGAACGCACGTCGCCGTGAGCGCGCCGTACGCATCCGCCATCGCTTCGAGGTCCTCGGCCTTCGCCGCGCGCGCGAGGCGCGTCGCGTCGGTCACCAACGTGTCCTGAAGATCGAAGAACGACGCGGGCAGCCGACTCGCGAGCTCGCTCGCGTCGTTCTTCATCGGTCGCGCCAGCCGCGGTTGGAGCGCGATGTCGTCGGCGATCTCTTCGACGCTCATCGTGTCGACGAACAACATCGCCCACACGAGATCCGACATGTCGCGCCCGTGACTCATCATCCGCTCCGACAACAAGCGGCGAGCGACCTCGGGGATGTGGGCCGGCTCCGGCATCCGACGCGCGGGCTCCGTCGTCGCCACCGGGGTCGGGGTGGCGGCGCAGGCGAAGACCAGCGGGAGGATGAGGAGCGCAGCACGCATCGAGGCCCCTGAAGAGCAAGGGGCGTGCCGGCTCCGGATCGGAGCGGGGAGGCGGCGCCGTGTTCCCCGCGCGTAACGCGGGGGCCCGGCGCGTCACCGGGGTGGGGCTACTGGACGACGATCGGTTGGTCGAGGATCGCGACGTTACCGTTCGTGTCCGTGACCTGAACGCGCGTGTTCAACGTGTTCGGGAGCTCCTGGATCGTCGTGTACGTCGGGAGCGAGCCCGAGTACGTCGGGAAGGCGCCCGGCGAGTAGTCGAGCCACAGCGTGAAGTTCGTGATGGCGCCGCTACTACACGACATGTCCACCGTGAACGCCTGACCCACGATCGGGTTGGCGGGGTTCGTTTGGAAGCACGCCTGGAGCGTCACGCCGTTCACCGTGACCGTCACGGGACGCGACACCGTCGCCCCGGTCGAGTCCGTCACGGTGACCGTGTACGTCCGCGTCTGGCTCGGCGTCGCGACCGGGTTCGAGATGTCCGTCGCCGACAGCGTGTTGCCCGGGTTCGTCCACGAGTAGCTGTACGGCGGGACGCCGCCCGCGGCGTTCGCGACGAGCTGCGAGCTCCCGCCCGGTTGGATCACCGACGGGTTGGCCGACGCGAACACGCGGAGGTTGACGGTGATCGTGACCGAGCCGCTCATCTGCGCGCCGGTCGCGTCGGTGACCGTGACGTTGTACGTCGTCGTCGTCGCGGGGAACGCGATCGGGTTGTGGATGGTCGCGTTCGACACGGTCGCGGCGGGCGTCCACTGGTACGAGAACGGCGGCGTGCCGCTCGAGACGGAGACGTTGAGCTGCGAGCTGAAGCCGACGCTGATGACGGACGGGTTCGCGGTGACGGTGAGGCCGGCGGCGACGTTGACGGTGACGGTATCGGTCGCCGTCTGGTTCGCGGAGTCGGTCACGGTGACGAGATACGTGGTCGTCGATCCCGGCGCGGCCATCGGGTTCTGAACGTTCGGGTTGGAGAGCGAAGACGCGGGCGACCACGCGTACGCGTACGGCGGGACGCCGCCGCCGACCGCGACGTCGAGCTGCGTGCTTCCGCCGGCGTTGATCGTCCCCGGGTTCGCGGAAGCGTTCACGGTCAGCGGGGTGACACCGACGGTGACGTTGATCGTGCCTTCCCCGAAGTCGTCGACCTGTGAATAGAGGAAGCCGACCGGCGCGTTGAACAACGGGGCGATCGTCGTCGACGCGCAGATCTCACGCGTGACGGTTCCGCGATTTCGTATCGTGTGAACCGACAGACCGACGGGCTCGTTGCAGAGCGTGAAGCCGTCCTGCGAGACCCAGTCGACGCCGCAGGGATTCGCGAGCACCGCGCACTCGCCCGGGTTCAAATTGATCGACGGCGTCGCGCACGTGAGTGTCGCCGGGCGCGTGTCACAGTTGGTTCGACTGCCGCACAGGACAATGAAACAAACCGATCCGATCAAGAGTTCCTGCACGCGACTACGACGACCCATGTCTCGACTTTAAACGGTCGCAAGGCCTCGACAACAGTTGTGATTTCGTCCGATGGGTGCTCATCCCATGCGTGTCCAGCACCCAAGACAGCAGCCGCGGCGACATGCGTACACACCCCGTGTGTCACTCTTTTGTCCCCCAACTGACCGTTGCGCAGCCCGCGCGGGATCGCCATAACCCGTCGGCAATCATGCGATCTCGCCTCGCGCTCGCAGCTCTCCCGGTCCTCCTCCTCGCCTGTGAAAGCGATCCGCTCTACGAGCGCCCGCTCCCCCGAGACGGCGGCGTCACCGCGCCGCGCGACGGTGGGCCGCCGCCGATCACGCCCGATGCGGGCTTCGTGGACGCCGGCACACCCGACAGCGGCGAGCCTCCGCCCGCGATGGAGCCCGTCTACATCCACACCGGACAGACGCTCTACTCCTACGACCCCGCCACGAATACCACCGCGCGGATCGGCGACTTCTTCGTCACGTCGGGTCAGCTCGAGGACATGGTCGACATCGCGATCGATCGCGAAGGTCGACTCTACGGCGGCACGCGCCAGGCCGGCAGCCAAGCCGACGCGAATCGCATCTACCAGATCGATCCGGAGACCGCGGAGTGTCGCTACCGCTTCTCGTACGACGACACGCTGCACGGCATGACGTTCCTCCCCGATGGTCGCCTCGTGATCGCGGGCGAACGCGTGAGCGTCGTCGATCCGATCAGCGGACAGCAGCTTCTCGAGTTCCCTTCTGCGAACGCGTACCAGACGTCGGGCGACATCGTCGGTCTCCCCGACGGCCTCCTCTACTGGACCGTACGCGGTGAGCGTCGACAGAACGGGAGCTACGAGAGCGACGGCGTGGTCCGCATCGATCCGGTGACCGGCAACATCAGCTGGCTCGGCGCCGCGGCGGTCACGGCGATCTACGGCCTCGGCTACGCGAACGGACAGCTCTTCGGCTTCAGCAGCAGCGGCGTCGTCGTGACGATCGAACCGATCAACGGCACCGTGATTCGTCAGGCGCCGCTCGCCGGTCGTTGGTTCGGCGCTACGACGAACCCGGTGCTCTGGGAGTAGGGAACCGCTCCGGCTTCTCGTCGCGCGACGCCACCGCGTGGACGTCGCGCACCGCGGCCACGAACGCGGGGACGTCGAGCCCCATCCAATCGTCGGGCGCCTGCTCGAGCACGCCGAGCGCGCGCGTGATCTTCCCGGGCGCAGCGCGCGCGCCGACGTCGTTCGCGATCTTGTGGAACGCGGCCGCCACGTGGACGAACGCGATCGCGATGTCGAACGACGGGTCGTCGTCCTCGAAGCACTCCGCGACGTCTTCGAGGAGCTCGTGCGCC
>JAUHYN010000310.1 GCA_030426505.1 bacterium
CCGGGCGCGTTCACGAGCCCGGGCGTCCCCGCCGAGACGAACGCACCGCCGGCGCGGAGCGACAGGCGCCCGGACGCGACGTCCTGATCCATCGCGAGGGAGAGCGTCGCGCGGGACAGGTCGTTGTTCTCGCGCTCGAACGTCGCGTCGGGGAGACCGACCTGGCGATCCACGAACGTGAAGCGGCCGTCGCTGCGCTCGTAGCTCGCGGCGACCGCGACCGGGAGGACGCTGGTCGTCGCGGAGAGGCGCACGGTCCCGAGCGAGCCGAACGTGGCGGTCGCCGCGCTGCGGGGCGCACCGCCGAACGTGTCGACGACGAGCGCGCCGGTCAGCGCGCCGTCGCCGTACGTCATGCCGACGCCACCGCGCACGACTTCGAGGTGATCGATCGCTTCGGGGTGGACCAGCGTGGGATCGAACCCGGTCGCGAAGGGGTTCCGCATCACCACGCCGTCGATCACGATGACCGACTGGGCGGGCGCGCCGCCGCGGATCGTGAGCAGCCGCGGCGCGACGGGACCGCCGAGGTTCAACACGCGCACGCCCGGGACTTGGTCGACGAGATCCGCGACGTCCTCTCCGCGCCGGCGCGCGGCTTCGAGGCGCTTGCGCGCGACCACGGTCGTCGTGGCGGAGGGATCCTCGGTGCGCGGCGCGATGCGCGTGTCCCGGACCTCGACGGGATCGAGGATCTGATCCGTCGTCCACGTGGTGGAGGTGACGGTCGTCGACGTGGCGACCGTGAGGATCAACGTCGGCCACGCCCCCAAGACGCGTGGTCCTTACGCGCGACAGATCGAGCCGCGCAAGCCGTCGCCCCACCCAAGCGGTGTGTGCGAGGCAATGTGCCACGGCGAGGACGCTCCGGGCACAAGCGCCTACGTGTGTCTCACCACGTAGCGCTGGCACGCGACCTGAAACAACAGATGAGCATGATGAATGACCTGACGAAGATCCTCGTCCCCGTCGGTGACGACGCCGCGTCCTCGCGCGCCCTCGAGGAGGCCTACGCGTTGGCGCATCGCTTCGACGCGAAGGTCGAGGTCCTGCACACCTGGCTGATCCCGATCACACCCCAGGCCTACCCCCGCGCCGTCCCCGCGCCGGCGGCCGACGCGGACTTCGAGGCCGCCGCGCGGCGCCACGTCGCGTCGCTGCTCGACGAGACGCCGCCGCCCCCCGGCGTCTCGGTCACGCCCGTCGTCCGACGCGGCACGCCCGCCGACACGATCCTCGACGAGGCGCGCGACGCGGATCTGATCGTCATGGGCACGGCGGGGCGCACCGGCCTCGCGCGCGTCCTGCTCGGGAGCACGACGGAACAGGTCGTCCGCAAGGCGCCTTGCCCCGTGCTCACGATGCGCGAAGAAGACCATCGATCGTAGCGTCGTCGATTCAGGACGACGCAGCGCGAGCGCGCCCGACGAACGATCGTCGAGCGCGCTCTTTTGGAGTACGCGCCGCGGTCAGGCGCGCACGTCGATCGAATCGATCACCCGATCCAAACCCAACGGAGAGAGTCGAGCCTGCAGCCCCTGCACCGGGACGGGATCCGCCGTGCGCCCGGTGAGTACGGCCACCGGCCCGAAGACGCTCACCTGCACGCCCTCGTGGTCCGCGAGCAGCGCGTCGACGATCACCTTCGCGCGCGCCGCCCGTCCGCGATCCTCGTCGGTCTGTTCGCGACAAACGGTTACGAGGTTCTCGATGTCGCGCACGCCGCGCACGTCGACGATCGCTTCGAGCACGCGCTCGAGCTGCACGTCGTCCTTCACCGTGCCCGCGAGGACGAGGCGCCCGTCGTGCGCGGTGACCCCGAGCGTGTCGTGCGGGACCCCGGGCGTGTTGCTCAGACGGGCCCGCGCGCGCCGCGCGAGCGCCAGGTCCGACGTGACGTCGACGTCGAGGATCACGCCCGACAGATCCCAGGCCTCGATCCCGGGCACCAACGACAAGTGACGCTCGACTTCACGCTTCTCGACCAACGACGTCAGCACCCCGGCGAGCACGACCCGCGGACCGTCCGCGCTCACGTGCGGAGTGAGGTCTTCGACCACGGCGTCGAGCCGCGCCTCCACCGAACGCGCGAGCGCGGTATCGGCGGCCGTCGGATAGCCGGCGCGTCGCATCACGTTCGCGAGCGTCTCGACCGTCGGCGCGATCAACGGCCCCTCGGTCGGCCACGCGAAGACCGCGCACGCGCCGGCCGCGTACAGTTCGCGCGCGCAGTGCGGCGCGTAGCCGTCGCCCACCAGGACGACCACCGGGACGCGGTGGTCGCGCCCGTACGTCGCGAGGCGGAGCGTCGTGTCCTTCAACGACTTCGACACCCCGAAGCCCGCGACCACGATCGCGACCATCCGCGGATGCAACAGCGGCATCGCGCACTCGGCGTCGTGCGCGGTGGCGATGCTCCGACCCATCGGTTCGAGCGCTGCGCAGACCCGGTCCGTGGCGGGGGGCTTGCCCACCACGACCAGCGCCGCGCGCACGCGGGGTTCGCTCATCGGACTCGTGCGAATCATGCCGGTGAGAGGTGCAACCACCGTTCCGGCGCTCCCCTCGCGCGAAGGGGGCAGGAGGCGAGGCGAAACGCCACGCTTGCACACTGGGGCTTGACCTGGACCGGTCTTCATCGGACGACGAAGCGTTGAATTCCGAAGGTCATGTCCTCATCGTCGACGACGACTCCGCGCTCTGCGAGATGCTCGAAGACGGCTTGTCCGTCAAAGGCTTCGAGGTCTCGACGGCGACGTCGGGCCAAAAGGGCTTCGAGATCGCGTCCTCCTCGAACGTCGACGTCATCGTCTCCGATCTCAACATGGAGGGCATGTCAGGCCTCGAGTTGAGTGAGGCGGTCGCATCCGTGAAAGAGGTGCCGGTCATCGTCTTGACCGGCGAAGCGAGCATCCAGTCCGCGATCGAAGCGCTGCGCCTCGGCGTCTACGACTTCCTCCTCAAGCCGGTGAAGCTCGACGTCCTCGTCCTCGCGCTGCGTCGCGCGGTCGAGAAGCGGCGCCTGCGCGCCGAGGTCGAGCAGCTCCGCAACGCGGTCGCCGAGTCCACGCAGTTCGAAGCGATCGTCGGCGAGAGCCACCCGATGAAGGAGCTCGTCTCCCTCGTCGCGCGCGTGGCGCCCGCGGACGTCTCGGTGCTCGTCACCGGCGAGTCCGGCACCGGTAAGGAGCTCGTCGCCCGCGCGTTGCACCAACGCAGCCCGCGCGTCGAGGGCCCGTTCATCGCGATCAACTGCGCCGCGATGCCGGCCAGCCTCCTCGAGAGCGAGCTGTTCGGTCACGTGCAGGGCGCGTTCACCGACGCGAAGGCCGCGAAGGACGGCCTCTTCGTGCAGGCCGACGGCGGCACGCTCTTCCTCGACGAGATCGGCGACATGCCGATGGAGATGCAAGCCAAGTTGCTCCGCGCGCTCCAGGAGCAGCGCGTGCGGCCCGTCGGTGGATCGGAAGAGCGTCAGTTCAACGTGCGCGTCGTCGCCGCGACGAACAAGGATCTCGACGAGGCCGTGGAAGAGGGCACCTTCCGCGAAGACCTCTTCTACCGGATCAACGTGGTCCGCGTGCCGACCCCGCCGCTCCGCGCGCGCGGTCGGGACATCCTCCTCCTCGCGCAGCACTTCATCGAGCGCGCGGCGACCCGCGCGAACCGCAACATCCGGGGCATCTCGCCCGCCGCGGCCGAGAAGCTCGTGACCTACGACTGGCCGGGCAACGTGCGTGAGCTCGAGAACTGCATCGAGCGCGGCGTCGCGCTGGCGCAGGGCGACCAGATCACGATCGACGACCTCCCGGAGCGCGTCCGCGCGTTCGAGTCGGTCGCGGTCGAGCCGGACGATCTCGGGGGGACCCTCCTCACCGTCCAGGAGCTCGAGCGCCGGCACATCATCCGGGTGCTCGAGGCCGTCGACGGCAACAAGACCCGCGCGGCGGAGGTCCTCGGGTTCGACCGACGGACCCTGTACCGGAAGCTGGAGCGGTACGGGATCGACGCCTGAACGCCCCCGATCGACCTGATCTGGACGGCAGCCCGAATCGCTGGAACTATCGGCGTCCGTGGCGGACGAACGGTACCAGACCGCCTACATCATCATTCACGGGCCGGGGCACGACGGCACGCGCTTCGTCCTGCGTGAGGGCATCACGTCCTTCGGGCGCCTCCCCTCGAACGACATGGTCCTCCTCGGCGACCTCGTCAGCCGCCACCACACCCGCATCGCGTTCTTCGAGGGCCGCGCCACCATCCAGGATCTCGGCTCGCACAACGGCTCGTGGGTCAACGGCGAGCGCGTGACCACGCGCGTCCTCAAGGACGGCGACATCTGCCGCATCGGCAACTTCCGCGTCTCGTTCCACCCCGGCCCCCCACCCGCGGACGGCGCCTCGCGCCCGTCCTTCGAGGAGACGACCAACGCCGAGACGAGCGCGCGCCGCAGCACGACCGACCGCACGTCGACGCCCCAAGCGATCTCGGGACACGGCCACGCCTCGAGCGAGTCGGTGATCCTCCAACAGTTCCAGGCCGCCCGGACCGGCGTCGGCGCGCAGGCGAAGGCGGTGCAAGTCCTCTTGCGCGCGAGCGACGCACTCGCCGCCGCGACCGACCTCGAGAGCTACACGCAGGAGATGTTGCGGCTCGCCCTCGACCAGACCGAAGCGACCACCGCCGCCTTCGTGAAGCGCGACGCGAACGGGGCCCTCGAGATCGCGGCCACGCGCACCGCGCAGCGCGGCGCGGGCAACGGCGAGGTCGTGATGCGCGTGGTCCACTGGACCGTCACGAAGAACTTCGGCCTCACCTCCGACGACGTCACGACCGACATCCGCTTCGAGGGCGAGCGCGTCCGCGGGCCGCTCGCGGCGCTCTCCGTACCCGTCGCGGACGACGCCCAGAACGTGATCGGCGCGATGTACCTCTCGCGCGCCGCGCCGGCGTTCCACGACGGCGACCTCGACGTGACGAGCGCGATCGCGCACCTGATGGCCACCGCGATGACGCGCGCGCGCTTCCTCGACAAGCAGACCAGCGCGAACGTCGACGCCCTCGCGCGCGTGATGTCGCCGGACGTCGCGAACCTCCTCCGCGGTCAGCTCGACGCCCCCGAGGCGAGCGGCCTCGAGGGCAAGCGCGCGACGGTCGTCATCACCGATCTCCCCGAGCTCGCGGCGCAGTCCGAGCGCACCACGCCCACGGAGATCTCGCGCTTCGTCTCGGCGTACATCGACAAGGCGCACGAGATCACCCGCCGGCAGAAGGGCACGCTCGTCCCGCTCGCGCAGGGCCGGCTGATGCTCCTCTTCGGCGCCCCGCGCGCCTACGCGGACGACCCGGCGCGCGCCGTGCTCGCCGCGCTCGAGCTGAGGCAGGCGGTGGATCAGATCGCAGCCCAGAGCCCCACCCTCGCCGACAAGCGGCTCCGCGTCGGGATCGAGAGCGGGTGGCTACTCGCGGGGGCGGTCGGGTCGGCCCGGCGCCTCGCGTACACCGCGGTGGGCGACGTCGTGGACGCCGCGGTCGAATTCGCGCAGCGCGCCGCGCCCGGGACCATCCTGGTGGGCGAGCCGGCCGCGAAGCTGGTCGCCAGCCACTTCGATCTCCGGAAGTTCGCGGCCGAGGCCGTACGGGGCCGCCCTGCCCCCTCGCTGTACGAGATCGTCGGCCCCAAGCGCCGTTAGCGACGGGGCCGCGCAGCGGTATGATGTTCGACGATCGCCGGAAATGACCGAAGCCGGATCGGTGGTTTCATTGGAGCAGTCGTGACCGAGAACGTGACCGAGCAGCCGAAGTCAGCGGCGGAGCCGACGGAGCTCCCGACGTTCGAGAACTACGACGTGCTCGAGCACATCGCGACCGGCGGCATGGGCTCGATCTACACCGCGGTCCGGCACGGGACGTCGAAGCTGTGCGTCATCAAGACGCTCAACGCCGAGTACGCCGAGAACGAAGTCGTGTTCGCGCGCTTCCTCCGCGAGGCGCAGGTCGCGGCGCTGTTCGATCACCCGAACATCTCGCGCCTGTCGGACGCGAAGATCCAGGACGACCAGCTCTTCATCGCGATGGACTTCATCGCCGGTCAGGACCTCGAGTCGCTGATGTTCAAGCTGATGCGGCAGAAGAAGATGCTGCCGCCCGCGCTGTCGCTGACCGTCGCCGAACAGGTCCTCCGCGGCCTGCACTACGCGCACGAGTTCAAGACCGGCGACGAGCACCTCCAGGTCGTCCACCGCGACCTGTCGCCGCGGAACATCATGCTCACGTTCGACGGGCGCGTGCAGATCATCGACTTCGGCCTCGCGCGCGCGCAGGTCGGTGAGTTCCGGACCGCGGCGCGCATGGTGATGGGGACGCTGAGGTACATGTCGCCCGAGCAGGCCCTCGGCGAGCGCGTCGATCGACGCAGCGACCTCTACACGCTCGGCACCGTGCTCTACGAGAACCTCACCGGCCGCCCGTTCATCCGCGGCGAGAAACACACCGAGGTGTTGCCGGAGATCCTCGAGCGTCGCCCCTCGCCGTTCGAGGACCTGAACCTCGGGCTGCCGCCGGGCCTGTCGAAGGTCGTCCTCAAGGCGATGGCGAAGGAGGCGAAGCACCGCTTCCAGACCGCGGAGGAGTTCCGAATCGCGCTGGTCGAGGCCGCCGGCCCGTTCTGTTCGACGCCCGCCGATCAGATCGGCGAGTTCCTCACGACCCAGTTCCCCGACGAACAAGCCGACGCCGCGGCGCGCATCGAGCGCGTCGAGGGTTCGGCCGCGAACGAGACGCTCCCGCGCGACGCCCCCGAGTTGATCCACACGCGCGTCGGCGCCGCGCCGCTCCCCGGCGAAGACCAGCCGATGCCCGCCCTCGCGCCCGTCGACGAGCCGGAGGACATGCAGTTCGAGCGGACCCAGTCCGTCGACCGCGCGCGCCTCGCGATCGAGACGTCGAGCGACGCGTTCGCGGCGCGGCCGATCGAGCCGCCGCCTCGCCCGCCGAGGAAGCCGCCGCTCGTCGCGATCGCCGTCGCGTTGTCGTTGGTCGCGGTCGCGATCGTGTTCTTCGTGGTGCGCGCGGGCCCGACCGAGGCCTCGCCGGAGCCCACGGAGGTCGCTACGGCCGTTCCGCCCCCGTCCGAAGACGTGGCGGTCGTCGCGCGCGCCGCCGAGGCGCCCGAGGAAGACACCACCCCGCCGACGAAGCGCACACGGCGCCGCGTGAAGCCGACCTCGCCGCCTCCGACGACGGCTCCGAAGGAGAAGGCGCCGCCCCCGCCGCCGAAGCCGAAGGGCGACGGCGGCTGGGTGCGATCGATCGACACGCAGATCGCGAAGGCCGCGAACCTCCAGCTGAGCGACCAGGAGCGCCTCGGCGCGGCGCGCCGCGCGTTCCAGCGGATCGAGGCGCGCGCGAAGGCGATGCTCGAAAAGGGCACCAAGGGCTACGAGGACGTCGTCCTCTGCACGACCGACGGCACCAACTTCGGCGGCAACGCGAAGGACGCGTCGGAGTGTCTGCAGCTGTTGAAGGACGCGTTGGAGGAGGCCGGGGAGTGAGCCTCAAGGATCGGCTGTTCAACATCGCGCGCGCAGAGCTCACGGACGCGGCCCGCCGCTTCCGGGAGGGCGCCCGTGGGTTCCTCGACCCGGACGACCTGGACGTCGACGACGTCCCGATCCGCGAGGGCTACGTGCCGCCTCCGACCGCGACGAAACAGGAGACCGCGATGATCCGCCGCTACTACGCCAACCTCGAGCTCCCGATCGGCGCGTCGGCCGCCGAGGTGAAGGCCGCGTACCGCCGCCTCATGCGCCGGTACCACCCGGATCGCCACGCGATGGATCCGGCCCGCACGCAGGTCGCGAACGAGCTCGCGCAAGAGCTGAGGAAGGCCTACGAGGGCCTGCTGAAGTACCTCGGCGAGTCGGCCTGACGGACGCTCAAGGCGTCGGCGTGACGCGCGCCCGCACCGGGCCCTCGACGTTCAGCTTCCCCGCGCGCGGCGCGCCGACCAGGCGAGCGCCGTCGAGCACGAAGTTGTCGCCCTCGACGCGCACGGCGCCGTCGGACGTCAGCCTGTCGCCCTCGCTCGCGTAGTCCATCGCCTCCGTGGTCATCACGCGGCCCGCGTGATCCACCAGACGCACGCCGCCGTGCATGCGAACCGTGCGCGCACGGAGGTCGGCGTCGGCCTCGGGGGCCGTGACGGTCGCGCGGACGTCGGGGCCTTCACCCGCTATGCCCGTCGCGCCCATCACGCGGACGGTGGCGCGCGCGCCGTGGACGAGGCCCGTCTCGCGATCCACGTCGGCGCGATCGAAGTGGGTCGTGGACGCGAGGCGGTCGTCCTCGAAGCGATCGAGGACGACGCCCTTCATTCGGGCGCTGTGGTCCGATTCGGGCGGCGGCG
>JAUHYN010000311.1 GCA_030426505.1 bacterium
CTTCATGCCTCCGCGATAGCGCTTCCATTCAATGGACTGCCAGTCCAACACGTACGCGAACAGTTGAACGGCCGGACGGTACAACGATCGTGGTCCCTTCACCCGATGCTGTTTCGCGACGCGCGCGTCGAGACTGCGCGTCATGCACCGCGCCCTCTTGTTGTTGTCGTCATGCCTCGTCGCATGCGGCGGCGAAGTGTCGTCCGTCGCGACGACGTCGCGCGCCGTCGCGCCCGACGCGCCGCTGTTGCTCTCGAACGGAGCGCTCGCGCGCTACCGCGCCGCGTTGCCGACGGTCGCGCACCGTCGCCTCCAGACGATCTTCGAGTCTCCCTCCACGATCTGGTTCGACAAGGAAGTGATGATCCCGTCCTACCAGGACTCCGTTGGCGACGGCTCGTACACGCCGATCGGTGCGCGCCCCAACAGCCGCGGACGCGGCATCATCGTGCCCGCGGGGCGCCGCCTCTTCTCGGCCGACGGCGAGCACTGGTCGTTCCCGTTCGGGCACACCGCGGGCACGGATCGCACGCCGAACAAACACGTCATCAACTTCATGAGCCTCCCCACGGACGACGACGGCTTCCTCCCCGTCGTGTACGAGACGTTCGACGACAACCGCGCGCTCGGCGGACTCGGCCTCCACAAGTGGACGTGGCTGTTCCCCGTCGGCACGACGATGGGCGAAGTCATCTTCCTCGAAGACGCTGGCGAGCTGTATCCGGTCGAAGTCCGCACGCGCCGCCGCTACCTCACGGGCTGGGCCGTCAACGCGTACCGCCCCTTCCCCACGGCGATCCACCTCGCGGAAGCGATCCGCCGCGAGGCGCCGTCTTGGTCGTCGGACGCCGCGTTGTCCGCGCTCGTCGAGCACCTCGAACGCGCCGACACGATCGCGGCGAAGACGCTGCGCTCCCCCGACTTCAACGACGTATTCGTGACGTCGGGCTTCGAAGACGTGCTCCCGCCGCTCGGCGACGCCGCGCTCGTGAAGCACCTCCTCACCACGACCACGTTCGTCTCGGCGTACGGGCAGACCTGGAAGAGCGACGGCACCGACTCCGCGGTCTTCGCGACGACCAACGAAGCGTTCTCGGTCGTGCCCGCGCACAGCGACATCGCCGTCCTCGAAGTGCGCGAGTCCTCGTGCGTGCGGTGTCACCAGGAAGCGGGGCGCGCGATCGACGACTTCGAACCGGAAGCGATCCTCTACGGAGACATCTGGGGCGAAGATCGGATCTTCTCGTTCCACCCGTGGGACCAGGATCGCTACGTCGAGTTCAACTCGGACAACCGCCGCGTCCGCCCGCTGTTCGACGACCACGGCGTCGTGGCGCGCCTCGACCCGAGCGTCCACTCGAACGACGTCTACCGAGCCATTCCGTGAAGCGCGTGGACCGCCGCACCTTCCTCGTCGTGGCCGGCGCGCCGATCGTCGGCGCGTGTGTCCCGGACGCGCCGATGCCCTCCGCGTGGCGCGACAGATCCGTCGCGGACGCCGGTGTCGTCGCGTCCCGAGACGCGGAGCCCTCGCCGACGAAGCCCGACGCCGGATTCGTAGACGCGGGGACGGCACCACCGGACGCCGGGACGACGCCACCCCGCGACGCCGGGCCGACGCCCCGCGACGGTGGGCCCTGCGACACCGTTCTGATGCACGACACGTACGCGCAGGCGCTCTACTTCGACGGCACGAAGGGGCCGCTGACGGGGATCATCGAGGTCGACTTCGTCCTCGCGGGTGCGCCGGTGGAGATCGAGTTCTGGCACGGACACGGCGGACAGAACCACCGCTACCGTCTCGGTCCCGAGCAGTTCGAAGCGCTCAAGCGCGGCGAACGCGTGACGGTCGAGACGACGGAGGTCGACGGCCACGCGCACCTGCTCTTCGTGGATCCGCTCGACGAGGACTACCGCGTCCCCGGCGCGCCCTCCGTCGAGGTGCCGCTGTGCTGATGGACTGATTCCGTTGCGCCCACCAACGTCGCCTCCGTAGAATCGCGGCTCTGGACGCGACCGCACAGCGCGCACGAGCGAGCGAACGCTTCGGCCTTTGCCTCCTGGCGTCGGCCCTGGCGCTGGTGCCGCTCCACGCGACCGCGCAGACCCAGCCCGAACTCGACAACGCCGACGACCTCGCGCGGGAGGCGATCGCGCTCCACCGCGCGAAGCGGTTCGCCGAAGCCGGCGCGAAGTTCCTGAGCGCGTACGAGATCAGTCGACTCC
Source organism: bacterium (assembly GCA_030426505.1). GTDB lineage: Bacteria > Myxococcota > Kuafuiibacteriia > Kuafuiibacteriales > Kuafuiibacteriaceae > JAUHYN01. Next base: position 2,227 of record JAUHYN010000311.1, read on the forward strand.
CGGTGCAGCTCGAGAACGCGGCGAAGTCGTACGACCTCGCCGAGCAGATCCCGACCGCGCTGTCGCTGTGGCGCCGATACCTGCGCCTCGACGCGCCCGCGCCCGAGGAGCGCACTTACGCCGAAGCCCGCGTCGCCGCGCTCGAGGAGCGCCTCGCACGCAACGTCGCGCCCCGGCCTCCGCCGCCTCTAATCACTACGCCCGCGATCCTCGTGACCGAAGAGCGCCCCGCGACTCCGCCGCCCTGGCCGGCGATCGGGGTCACCGCGGGCGGCGCGCTCGCCGCGGCGATCGGCGCGGTGTTCCTCGTCGCCGCGACCCAGCAACACGCCGCGCTCGAGGACGCCGTCGCGACGCGCGAGGGCGGCCGCATCGTCGGCATCACGTTCGAGCAGTACGAGCGCGACCAAGCCACCGTACACCAGTCGTACGCGATCGGTGGGACGCTCCTCGGCGTCGGCCTCACCACCGCGGCGATCGGCGCCGTGTTGTGGCTGACGGACTGACGTTGCCTCGCGCGGTGTGCGCGCCGTAAGCGTCGCCGCGTGCGGCGCGCGTTCTACTTCGAATCCCACGACGGCACGAAGCTCGCCGTCACGCTCCACCTCCCCGAAGCCGCGCGCCACGGTCGCGTCCCCACGATCCTCCGGCAGACGCGCTACTTCCGCGGCGTCCGCCTCCAACCCACGGCGGCGCGCTTCGGCACCGATCCCTTCGACGACTACGCGGCGATGCGCCCGCGCTTCCTCGAGGCCGGGTTCGCGTGGGTCGACCTCGACGTACGCGGCTCCGGCGCGTCGTTCGGACACCGCATCTGCCCGTGGTCACCGGACGAAGTGGAGGACGCGGTCCGACTCGTGGACTGGATCGTCGCGCAGCCGTGGTCATCCGGACGCGTCGGCGGCCTCGGCACGTCGTACGACGGCACCGCGTCCGAGCTCCTCGCGTCGCGCCAGCACCCCGCGGTGAAGGCTATCGCGCCGCGGTTCGCGCTGTTCGACGTCTACGAGGACATCGCGTTCCCCGGCGGCGTCCACCTCACGTGGTTCACCGAGATGTGGGGCCGTATCAACCGCGCGTTCGACGACGACGACTTCTCGAAGGTCGTCTCGATCGCCGGCGCGATCGTCCTCGACGCGCTGATCGTGAAGGAGCGCAGCGAGGGCCGCGCGAGCTTCTCGCGCCTCCTCGATCGCCTCCGCGCCGAGCCCGCGCGGCGCGGCTTCGAAAAGCTCCTCGGCGTCTTCGCGAAGGGCGTGGAGCCCGTCGACGACGACGCCCTCGCCGCCGCCGTCGCGGAGCACAAAGCGAACTACGACGTCCACGCGGTCGCCGTCGCGACACCGTTCCGCGATGACGTCAGCGAACTCGATCCGTTCGGCCCCGTCACCGGCGACGAGCCCGGCGTCCTCGGCAGCATCGATCGGTTCAGCCCGCACGCCGTCGCGAAGGCGACACGCGACGCACAGGTCGCGGTCTTCTCGTACAGCGGGTGGTACGACGCCGCGTACGGGCGCTCCGCCACGAAGCGTCACCACGCGCTCGACGGCGAGTTCCTGCTCCTCGGCCCGTGGGAACACGGCGGCCACCTCGACATCGACGGCACCGTCCGCCCGACCGCATACGATCACGGCGGCGAGCTCCTCGCGTTCTTCGCGCGACACCTTCTCGACGCCGACCGGGAGCGCCCGGCGCGCGTGCGGTGGTACGTGTCGAACCTCGGCGTGTGGAGGAGCGGCGAGGTCTGGCCGCCACCGTCGACGCGTCGCGCGCTGTTCCTTCAGCGCTCGCGCGAGCTCGACGGCGCACCCGGCGACGACGTGTTCGAGGTCGAGCTGTCGACCGACGCGACGACCGGCGCGGCCTCGCGGTGGCGGAGCCTCATCGGGCCGCACCGCTTCATCGGCTATCCGGAGCGCCGCACGCAGCACGCCAACGCGGAGGTCTTCCGCTCCGCGCCGCTCGAGCGCGAGCTCGAGATCACCGGCCACCCGATCGTCTGGCTCGACGCGGTCGGCCCGCTCGACGACGCGCAGGTGTTCGTCTACCTCGACGCGATCGCTCCGGACGGGTCGGTGACCTACCTGACCGAGGGCGTGCTGCGCCTCGCGCACCGCGCCTATTCGGACGTGGGCTTCGTCGTCGCGCGCGACCACGTCCGCGCCGACGCGCGCCCGTTGGGATCGGACGTGGAGTCGATCCCGATCGACCTCCTCCCGCTGTCGGTCCACGTCCCCGCGGGGCACCGGATCGCGGTCGCGCTCACCGGCGCGGACCGCGACAGCTTCGACGCGTCGCCGCCCGGGCCCGTACGATTCGGGCTGCGCGCCTCGAGTCGGATCGAGCTCCCGGTGTTCACCACAGGCCGGGGATGAGGGCGCGACGCCGCGCCGGATAGTCGTCGAACTTCGCGCGGTACCACTTGTGGTGCGCGAGCGCGCGAGGCGCGAGGTTCGCGATCGTGTAGATCGCGAACGCGAGGCCCGCGAAGGACCACGTCGCGATCGCCCAGCCGATCCACTCCACGATCTCGCACAGGTAGTTCGGCGCGCTCACGTACTCGAACAAGCCGCCGCGCGGCACGTGGTAGCCGGTGTCGCCGGGCCTTCGCAGGCGGCGGAGGACGGCGTCGCTGTGCAAGTTGCCGAACCAACCGCCGAAGAACAGCGCGGCGCCGACGAGGAAGCGCGGGTCGACGAGCCACGCGTAGTCGTACGCGCCGAAGTGTCCGATCCACCGCCCGTTCACGAACGCGTTGAGGACGTTGAACGCGATCGCGAGCGCCACCACGAGGGCCGGCATGCGCCGCCCCTTCGCGCTCAACCGGAACGGGTACACGAAAGTGCGGTTCACGTAGTGGCACATCCACATCGCGAGGAGCACGAGCGCGACGGGATCCGACGCGCGGTCGCCCGTGAAGAAGAAGAACGAGAACGCGAGGACCGCGGGCGACTCCATCACCACCCACCCGACGACGGCCTTCACGGTCGGCCCCCACCCGGCGCGTTCGTGCCGCCCGTACGGCGCCACGACGAACACCAACGCGAGGATCGTGATGACCGCGAGGCCGATCTCCAGGCCGATCGCGTAGCTGTGGAACTGCGGGTCGTTCATGCGAGGGCTCCTGCGGACTCGAACCAACGGTACGTGTCGGCGACGGTCGCCGCGAGCGGGCGCGGCGCGTAGCCGAGCTCGCGCGCGGCCTTGTCGTGGCGGATCTCGCGAGCGGCGTCGAGCGCTTCGATCGCCTCCGACGAGAACCTGAACTCGCGACGCGCGACGCGACCGACGACGTCGGCGAGCGGCGCGGTCGATCGCGCGAGCCACATCGGGACGGTGATGCGCGGCGCGCGCACGCCGGTGTGCGCCTCGGCGATCGCCGCGAGCTCGCGCGCGGAGTGCCAGTGCCCCGAGAGGATGTAGCTGTCTCCGTCGCGACCGCGCTGTTCGGCGGCGATCGCGCCGGCGCAGACGTCGCGGACGTCGACCCAGTCGAACCCGCCCGCGACGAGCGCGGGGAGTCGACGATGTACGAGGTCGAGCAACACCTGACCGGTGCGCGAAGGACGATGATCGCCCGGCCCGACCACGGCCGTGGGGTGGACGACCACGCCGGAGAGCCCGCGCGCGAAGACGGCGCGGACGCGGCGCTCGCCCTCGGCCTTGGTGCGGCTGTACGCGGAGCCAACGCCCTCGAGGCGAGCCGTGGCTTCGTCGACAGGGCCCGAGCCGCGGAGATCGAAGACGTGGATGGTGCTGCAGTGGACGAAGCGTCGGATGCCGCCCGCGAGCGAAGCCTCGGCGAGCCGCTCGGCGGCGCCGACGTTGGTGGCCTCCACCGCGCCGTCGCGATCGCCGGACAACGAGATGATCGAGGCGAAGTGGAAGACCGCTTCGGCGCCGTCGACGACCCGCCGCGCGTCGCCGGGATCCCGGAGATCGGCGCGGACGACTTCGACGTTCGGAGCGTCGAAGTCCGCCGGCGACGCGTGGACGACGGCGCGGACGGATCGGCCCTCGGCCGCGAGCGCCTCGACGAGGACGCGCCCGATGAAGCCGCTCGCGCCCGTGACGACCGTGACCAAGGCGACCGCATCCTAACCGGGCCCCGCGAGGCCGACACCAGGCCCCGCGGGCGGGAGTGAAGAGGTGCCCCGTCGCCGCGGGTCGGGAATGAACGGCGGTCGCCGTCGTTTTCGGTCCCCGACGACATGAACGAGTCCGCGCCCCCGCCCGTCACGCTCACGCCGGTGGCCTCCGAGGACGTGCCCATCGAGGTGCGCAGCCTCGACCGCGCCCCCGACAGCGCGCTCGATGCGCTCACGTACGGCGTGATCGTGTTGAGCCCCGAAGGGAACATCGTCCGCTACAACGCGACCGAGGCCCGGATGGCGCGCCTCGACGCGTCCGCGGTGCTCGGCGAGTCCTTCTTCGACCGAATCGCTCCCTGCACCCGGACACCCGAATTCGAGGGGCGCTTCCGTCGCTACGTCCGCGAGGGCCGCACCGACACGGAGCGCTTCGGGTACGTCTTCGACTTCGCCTTCGGCGCGCAGGACGTCGAGGTCGAGCTCGTGCGCGGGAGCCTCCCGGGGCGCTACGTCCTGTGCGTGAATCGGCGGCACTTCCGGCCGCCTCGCCGCGAGGTGCCGCGCGAGACCCTCGCTGTCCGGCAGGCGGAACTGAGACCCGGCGAGGCGGAGCTCGGCATCCGCCGAGACGCTTCCGAGCAACGCCAGGTGCTCGTCGACGCCGGCTTCTTCCGGGCGATGCACGGGACGTGGGCGCGCGTGGCGCCGCGCGGTTGGCCGCTGTTCACCGCGGAGTGGGGCGTGCAGTGGGGTCGGCAGCTCGTCGCGGATCTCGAGGTCGCTTCGCTCCAACAGCACGACTGTGGGCTGGACGAGCTCCCCCTCGGCGTCGTGATCGACGAGACCGCACGCATCTTCCGCGAGCAGGGGTGGGGGCTCCTGGACGTGGACCTCGGGCTCGTCGTCGACCACGGGATCATCCCGGTCGAAGTCGAGCGCAGCGCAGTGGCGGAGACGATCGGACGGAGCGACGCCCCACGTTGCCAGCTCTTCGCGGGCGCCCTCTCGGCGCTCTTCACGCACCTCGCGAGCCGGCGCGTTCACGCCGAGGAGGTCTCCTGTTCGAGCCAGGGGCACGCGTGTTGTCACTTCCTGGTCGTCGACTACGAACGACGCCGCGAGCTCGCCACCTCGATTCATGAACACGGCGGTGACTTCGACGCCGTGGTCCATGCCTGGAGTGGTGCGTCGTGAGACGGTCGCGGCCACTCGACGACGTCCGCGCGCGGTCGACGCGCGTCCGTACACTGTTCGCGCGCGTCCGCTGGAACGGGGCGACGCCGGAACGAAAGAAGAGCGCGCGCGAGGCCCTCTCCGGCCTGTTCGCACCGAAGCGCTAGGCGACCCGCGCCGCGGGGCGCGCGACCCCGATCATACGATCCCAGTACGGCGCGAGGTCGAGGCGCACGTCCATCCGCTTGAGGATGTTGAAGAGGCCACCGAGCTTGCGGTGGAGGAACAACAGCTGGCGCGGCGGCGGCGAGTATTCGAGCGCGCGGGTGAAGCGCGCGCTGATCTGCTGAGACCGCGCGAGGTAGTCCGGGTCGGCGAAGACGAACGGCTGGACGCCGGACGCGAACGGTTCGACCGCGGTCTCGAGCATTTCCACGAACGACAGCAGCGTCTCCTGGGACTCGCGCGGGTCGAGCAGACCGAACGCGAGCGCGGCGTCTATCGTTTGCTGCGGGTCGCGCGTCCCGAGGGAGCGGAGCAGCGTGGTGTACTGCTCGCGAAACGCCTCGTCGTAGGCGATGACCGCGCCGAAATCGAGGAGCACGATCCGGCCGTCGTCGCGCACGAGGAAGTTGGCGGGGTTCGGATCCGTCTGCACGAAGCCGTGCTCGAAGAACTCCACGCAGTACAGGTCCAGCACCGCCGCGGCGAACGCTTCGCGGGCGGCGCGCGGCGCCGTCTTCTGCCAGACGCGGAGCGTCTGCCCGCGCTCGAAGCTCATCGCGAGGACGCGCCCGGTGCTGAGTTCGTCGACGACACGCGGGACCACGAAGCGATCGTCACCCGAGATCATCCGGGCGTAACGCTCGAGGTTCTGTCGCTCGTGCTCGTAGTCGGCTTCGAGGTGGAGGATGC
>JAUHYN010001428.1 GCA_030426505.1 bacterium
GGACCCCGACCACGAAGAGGACCACGCCGATCGCGAAGTACGGGAGGTTGCCCACGAAGCCGTTCTCGAGCACGACACCGGCGGCCATCACTGCGATCACCGCGACCATCCTCGTGGAACGGAACTCGGGATCGGCTTCGCGGTCGTCGTCACGCAGGTCGTTGGGGGTCGTCATGGCTTGGCTCCTTGTTCGTTCGAAGAGAATGGGTTGAGAGAGACGTCGTCAGCTCCCGGCGAGCGACGGATCGGGGACGGGGAGGCCTTCGAGCCGCGCGCGCGTCGACGGGGCGGCCCTCGGCGACGGCGCGAGCGACGGCAACTTGTCCGAGATCTCCGGGGCCGCGCCGTGGATCCGGACGTGGACGCCGCGGCGCGAGAGCCGGCTGATCGCGCGGCCCAGGATCTCGGTGGCGGTGACGTCGACCTCGGGCACCGCCTCCAAGTCGAGCGTCACGGTCGTGGCGGTCTCCGTCGCGAGGCGCCCGGCGATGCGCGCCACGTTGGCGAACACCAGCGGCCCCTCGAGGCGATAGAGGACGGACACGGTGTGCGCGTCGCGCTCCTCGCGAATGCCGAGCCCGGCGCGGGAGAGGCCGAGTCGCACGAGGGCCGCGACGACGCCGGCCGCCACACCGAGCACGAAGTCCCAGGCGAGGATCACGACGATCGTCACCGCCGCGATCGCGAAGTCGGCGCGCGCGTGCTGGTAGAGCGCGCGCAGTCGCATCGGCTGGATGAGCTTCACGCCGACCACGCACAGGATCGCGGCGAGCGCCGCGAGCGGGATGCGATCGAGGTAGCCGCCGAGCAGCGCGAGCAACGCGCCGAGAGCGATCGACTGCGCGATGGGCGCGGCGCGGTTGTCGGCGCCGGCGTCGTGCGCCGCGGCGGAGCGAACGATCGCGCCCGCGACGGGCATCGCGCCGAGCGCACCGCACGCGATGTTGGCGAGGCCCTGAGCGACGAGCTCCTGGTCGGAGCGGTGTCGGTTGCCGGTGCGCGCGTCCATGCTCACCGCGCTCAACAGCGAGTCCAGCGAAGCGAGCAGCGCGAGCGCGATGGCGCTGGGGAGGAGCGCGAAGATGCTCTGGAGCCCGAGGCTCGGGATCCCGAACGGCGGGAGCGCGCTGTCGACGTCGGGGACGTGCGGCAGCTCGAGCGCGAACACCGAGACCGCGACGATCGGGAGCCCGACCGCGGCGAGCGGCGCGGGGATGCGTGGGTGGAGCCGCGGCAGGATGACGACGCAGACCGTCGCGAACACGCCGATCGCGATCGCGGTCGTCGACAGACCACTCAGGGTGCCGGTCCAAGCGGCGTCGGCGAGGCTGCGGACCTCGTCGGGCATGCCGAGCAGCCGCGGGAGCTGGCCGTCGAGCACCATGAACCCGACCGCCGCCATGAACCCGGCGATCACCGGAGCGGGGACGGCCTGAACGACGCGGCCCACGCGGAGCAGGCCCAGCGCGATCTGTAAGAGACCGGCGATCACCGTACACCACACCAGCCCCTCGAAGCCGTGCGCGAGGACGATCTCGAGCGTGAGCGGCGCGAGCGCGACCTCCGGCCCGGTGATCTGCAACTTGGTGCCGCCGAGGAACGCGCCGAGGAGGCCGGCGATCGCGCCCGTCCACAGGCCGACGCTCGCGGGGAGGTTACAGGCGAGCGCGAGCGCGATGTTCAGAGGGAGCGCGACGAGCGCGGTGGAGAGCCCCGCCGTGATGTTGCGGGAGAGCCCGGACGCTT
>JAUHYN010001429.1 GCA_030426505.1 bacterium
CGGCCGGCGGAGCATGCGGCATCGGTCGCGGGATGGCGAGGACCGCGTGCGTCGTCCCGAGACATCGGATCTCGAATCGAGTCCATTGAATCCCCCGATTGGTGGAGATCGAGGGGCGTGTTTACGATTCAAGGGTCGTGGCGTCGCGATCCGACAAGGGCTGGTCGAGCCTCCCGGGCTTCGAGGAGATCGACGCGACCTCCGGCGCCGAGGCGACCGACGCGGCGATGACGGTGCCCGCGTTCGAATTCGATTACGACGACGCGACCGACGACCCGGAGTCCGGCGCCCGCACCGTGCGGCCCGGCGCGCGAGGCTTCGACGACTCCGGCGCACCGACCCTCGACCCCGACGACTCCGGCGCGCCGACCGTTCGGCCCGGTGACGCCGACGACACCGCGGAGCGCGCGCCGCCGCGCAAGCTCACGCTCCCGCCGCCCGGCGCGGCGGACACGCTCGATCCGTCGAGCGGCGGTCCGGCGCAGTCGCCCGTCCTGTCCGACGCGATCGTCGGCGCCCTCGACGCGCCCGCCCGCCCTGCGCCGCCGCCCTCCATCGCGGCGAAGGCGGCCTACCGCAACGTGGTGATCGCGACGATCGTCGGCTCGGCGCTTCTCGGGCTCGCGATCGCGTACAGCACGACGCGCGCGCCGATCCGCGTCCGCCCGAATCCCCCGGTCCCGACGGGGCCCGCGAACCCGACCCAGGCGGCGCTCCCGAAGACCGAGGTCGCGCCGCCCGCGAAGGCGCCGGTCGCGCCCGCGACGCGCATGGTGACGGTGGTGAGCACGCCGCCCGGCGCGGTGGTGGAGGTCAACGGCGTGCCGTTCGGGAAGACGACGCTCGTGAAGCCGGCGCCCGAAGGCGTCGAAGAGCTCGAAGTGGTGGTGAAGCTGTTCGGCTACGAGACCTGGCGCGACCAGGTCCGGCCGAATGGGTTGGGGCACTACAGCGTCAACGTGCGGCTGCGGCCCAAGCGCTGAGCGCTTACTCCTCGGGGGTCTCTTCGCCCTCGACGGCGTTCGGGTCCTTGCCGGCGATCTCTTCCTCGGTCGCCTCGATCACGTCGGCGTCCCAGCTCTCGCCTTCCTTGAGCTGCCAGCTCGGCGGGATCGGGAGCTTCTCCCAAACGAGGTTCGCATCGTACGCGCCGCCGCCCTTCTTCGCGGAGTACGAGTACTCGATGTCCACGCTCTTCGCTTCGCGCGGCATCGTCGGGAACCAGATGTAGCCGGGCGACACGTAGGCCGGGAACTCCGCGATGTACTTGTGCGGGTTCTGGATGATGATGCGCGGGGTGGCGTCGCCCTCGGCGCGGCCGAGCACCTTCTCGACCTCCTTCTCGACCTTCTTGCGGCCCTCTTTGACCTCCTCCATCGACACCGTCCAGTAGCGCATCCCGAGCTGGCCCCAGCTCACTCGCGTGCTGTCTTCGATGCCCCAGAAGAAGAACTTGCCCTCGAGGATCGGGTTGCCCTCGTCGTCGCGCGTGCGCTTCATCTCGTAGATGTCGAGGCGCGTGTCGCCCTCGCCGCGCATGGTCAGGACCGGGCGCCACTTGGCGTCCATGAGGGTGTCGTACGCGTCCTTCACGATCGCGTAGCCCTCGAGCATCGACTTCTTCTGGGCCTCCTTCAGGAGCCCCTCCTTGAAGTTCGCCTCGACGTCCTTCTCGTACTTCGCCGGGTCACGCCACTCGGGCTTCTCGTCGTAGACGGCCTTCTTCAGCTCGCTCTCGTAGGCGC
>JAUHYN010000312.1 GCA_030426505.1 bacterium
GGAGCGGGAGGGGCGCTCGCTCGACGTCGAGACCGGCGCGGGGCGCGTGGACGTCGCGTCGAAGAAGACGCGCATCGACGTGCGGCCGAAGCGCGCCGAGAAGCGGCGCGCGAGTACGGTGTCGGTGTTCTCGGGGCGCTCGTCGGTGTCGAACCGCGGGCGCACGGTGGTCGTGAAGGAGGGCTTCGGGACGCGCGTCGAAGAGGGCCGCGCGCCGGAGCCGGCGCGGCCGCTTCCGCCCGCGCCGAAGTGGACGGCGGTGACCCCGCTCGAGGCGTTCGCGGGGGAGCCCGTCGCACTGTCCTGGATCGCGGCGCCGGGCGTGGCGGGCGCCGAGGTGCAAGTCGGGTTGCAGGGCGATCCGGAGGTGCAGCGCCCGGTGCGCTTGCGCGAGGTCGGCGGCACGTCGGAGCGCGTGACGTTCGCGCGCGGCGGCATCTACTACGTACGCCTCGCTGGCATCGACGAGCGCGGCGTGCGCGGCGCGCCGTCGGTGATGCGGCGCATCGTCGTCCTCCCGAAGCCGCGCGGGCGCGCGTTGACGTTCGGAGCGCCGGCCAGCGGCGCCGCGAGGACGTCGACCGCCGCGTCGTCCGGCGCTGCATCGGGTACGTCGTCGCTCCCTGCGCCGCGCGACTTCGCTCCAGCGCAGTGCCCGCCGCACGCAGCCGGATCCGGTGCGCGTGGAGTCCACGACTGTCGCGAGGCGCCCGTCGGTCTCCCGATGACGCACGTCGGCGCTCCGCAACGGCTCGAGTTCGCCGCGCCGCGCGGCACCTCGCTCCGCCTCGGCGCCGCGACCTCCTCCGCGTCCGTGCCGTATGCGGCGTTTCGCCCGGGGCGCCACGCGGTCACCTATACGGTCACCGCCACCGCCGGCGACGTCGCGACCGGCCGGGTCGCGCTCGACGTCGCGCCGCTCGAAGTCACCGCGACCGCGGAGCGCGGCGCGGACACCGTCGCGATCGAGCTGAAGGTGACCGCGAGCGGCCGCCCGGTCGAGGGCCTGTCACTCCTCGCGCGCGAGGTCGCCGCCGCGCGCTCCGAGCTGGGGATCCCGCTCGGCGTCACGTCGACGATCGGCGCGTGTGTCTGCGGTATCGACGGCGCGCCGCTCGAAGACCTGGGCGAGGGGCGCTACCGCATCGCGCTCCCCATCGCGCGGGACGCCGCGGTGATCGTCCGGATCGTCGAGCCCCGCGGCCCCCTCGGAATGGAGATCGCGATCCCCGGCGCTCGCCGCGCGCCGCCCGCGCCGCCGACTTCGAAGCCCAGCGGCTTCTTCGGAGGCGCCGGCGTCGGCGCCACGCTCTCCCCGGCCGACGCACCCGGCGCATTCGTGTTCGTGGAGGGCGGCGCGCGCATCAGGCTCACCGACCCGATCGACCTCGACCTCTCCGCGCTCGCCGGTTGGGCGCCGCACGGCGACGTCCACGCGTTCCCCGTCCTCGGCCGCGCCGCGCTCTCCTATACGTTCGGCGCGCCGCGCGTGTTCGCGGGCGGCGGCGCGGGCGCGCGCTTCGCTTCACCGTCCGACACCGCGGCCGCGTTCGACGTCTTCGCTGGGCTCGCCTACGCGCTCGGCCTCCACGGCGAGCTCCGCCTCGAGGGACACTACCTCGCGCTGGGCGAGGTCGAGGGCGACCCGATCGCCGGCTTCACGGTGACGTTGGGGTACCGCCACGGCACGTGGCGGTGGTGATCAAGGCACGTTCGCGGCGCCGGGCGTGGGCGTCATCGTGTGGACCCAATCGGTCGCGTCGTTCCCGCTGTCCGCGCCGTTCGGGATGCGTACGATGCTGCCTTCGCCGCTGTCGCGCGCCGACATCTCCGTGCCGTTGACGAGGTTCACGGAGCGCGAGAAGCCGTCGATCGCGGCGGCCTCGATGCGGCCCTCGTAGCTCACCGAGTCGATGATCTCCTGCGTCTGCGTGTCGACGATGGCGATGCCATCCGGCGCGCCGTTCTGCACGGTCGTGTCCTCGATGCGGATCGTCGCGGCGCCGACGGCGGCGTTGCCGATCACGAGGTAGCCACCGGCTTCGAGTGACCCAGTCAGATCGATGCGCAGGTATTCGGCGTCGGTGTTGCCGTTGATGAACACCACCGCCTTGTTCGCGAGGGGGATCGACGCGGAGCTCCCGTTGAACAGCTCGACGAACTCGGCCTCGTCCGAGCCGGGTTGATCGTAGTCGATCTCGTTGATCACGAGGCCCGTCCCGGGCGCGCCGCCGGTGATGAACATCGCCGAGTCGCTGCCGGACTCGAGCGACTGGCCGTCCCGATCCGTGACCGAGGAGGCGACCGTGACGGTGTACGTCGTCTGGTCCGCGAGGGCCTCGGTCGTGAGCGTCACGCGTCGCTCGCTCGCGACCGCGCCCGTCACCGCGACGTTGGGCGACAGCGTGAACGCCGAGGCCACGACGGTCGACGCCTGCACCGGCCGCGAGAAGTCGAGCACCACCGTGGTGGGGCCGTTCGCCGTCGCCGCGCCGAGCCGGAACGGTCCGGCGCAGTCGGTGACCACGATGTCCACGCCCGACCACACGAACACCTCCGGGCCGGCCGCGCGCGCGAGCAGCGGGGCGGGGCCGATCGTCACGTCGCAGCCGGGCGCGAGGCCCTCGGCGTCGATGACGGCGTCGGCGACGCGCAGCGTGAAGCGGGCGTCGTTCGGGAGGCCGGTCGTGCCGACCTGGATTCGCTTCTGCGCTCCATTCAGTGGACTGAAGGTGGCGCCGACCGTCCCGAAGAAGGAGATCAGCTCGCCGTCGTAGGATCGCGCGGAGTCGGCGACGTCGGTGGCGGCCGTGATGTCCTGCAGCAGGAGCGTCACGTTGTAGCCGCTGCTGTCGAGCCGGTAGCCCTGGATCGCGGTCACCGCGTGCTGTTCGCCGAGCATCGTCGTCTCGGTGACCTCGAACGACAGGATGTCGCCAACGGCCGGGACGAGGTTCGCGACGGAGACGAACATCGCCGGTCCGCCGACGTCCGCCTGGCAGAAGAAGCCCTCCGGGTCGTCGCCGAGCGCCGGGCGCACGTCTGTGACGATCGCGCCCTCGACCGGGAGCGGGGTGCCCTGCGCGCCGACGGGCGCGTCGCGCACGGCTTGGATCTGCATCGACGCGGGGCGCTGCCCGCCGTCGCGTTGACCGGCGTCGCGGGGGCCTTCGACGACCCCGCCGTCGCGGTCTTCCACGATCGGGCCGCCGTCCCGACGCATGATCGGGACACGGTTGCCGTCGCGACACGCCGAAGACGCCAGCAGCGAGGCGATGAGGAGTACAGCGAGGCGCATGACTGTGACCTCAGTCGAGGAAGAAGTCCGGCGAGAGGGTGCTGCCCGGATCGAACGCGTACTTCGCGAAGTCCGTGACGCCCTCGGCCGCGAGCAGCTCCTCGTCCACGAAGAAGTTGCCGGTACACTCCCGGCTGTCCTTGGTGAGGATCGCGTACGCGGCGTCCGCCATGATCTCGGGCTTGCGGCTCGTCTTCATCATGTCGTCGCCGCCGAGCATCTCGACCGCCGACGTCGCGATCGCGGTCGCGGGCCACAGCGAGTTCACCGCGATGCCATCCTCCGCGAGCTCCGCCGCCATCCCGAGCGTGCACATGCTCATGCCGTACTTCGCCATCGTGTACGCCACGTGGTTCGCGAACCACTTCGCCTTCATGTTGAGCGGCGGCGAGTTGTTGATGATGTGCGCGTTCGACGACTTCCGAAGGTACGGGATGGCCTTCTGCGAACACAGGAACGTGCCGCGCGCGTTGACCGAGTTCATGAGGTCGTAGCGCTTCATCGGCGTGGCCTCGGTGCTGGTCAGCATGATGGCGCTCGCGTTGTTCACGAGGATGTCGATCCCACCGAACTTGTCGGCGGTGGCCTTCATGGCCTCCTCCACCATCTCCTCGTTACGGACATCGACCACGATCGGGAGCGCTTTTCCGCCCGCCGCCTCGATCTCCTCGGCGGCCGAGAAGATCGTGCCGGGGAGCTTCGGGTGCGGCTCGACCGTCTTCGCGGCGACGGCGACGTTCGCGCCGTCCCGCGCCGCGCGCAGCGCGATCGCGAGGCCGATGCCCCGGCTCGCGCCCGTGATGAACAGGGTCTTGTCCTTCAGGCTCGTCACGCAGCGGAGCTATCACGCGCGACGTACCGATCCAAGAACGCGTAGTGGTCCTGCCAACAGGCCTTGGCGGCCTTGCGCCAGTACAGCGCATGGAACGCGTGGATCTCCTTGTCGTAGTACTTGGCCTCCACCTCCACGCCACGACGCTGCAACGCCTTCGTCAGACGTTGGGTGTCCTCCCACAGGACGTCCCCCATCCCGACCGGGAGGAAGAACGGCGGGAGGGGCCGCGTGGTCGGTGCGTCGCTCTCGTACCAGAGGAGGGGGTCGGCGAGGGTGCGGCGGTCCATCGGGATCGTGTCGGGCAGATACCCGCGCGACACCTCGACGATCCGATCGAAGATCAGTTTGGGCAGGCCGAGGTGGGCGAACCGCTCCGGCCGCGACACCTCGAAGATCCCGCACGCCGGCAACACCGCGAGCGGCCGCGCGCCGGTGTCGTAGACCGCCTTCGCCCACGGCTCCGGTCGCTCGCTCGTCAACGCGATCGCCATCGACGACACGATGTTCGCCCCCGCCGACTCACCCGCGAGGATCAGCTGGCTCGCGTCGCCGCCGTACTCGTGCGCATGCTCGAGGACCCACCGCAGCGCCGCGAACGCGTCCTCGTGCGCGGCGGGGAACGGGTGCTTCGGCGCGAGCCGGTAGTTGATGCTGAACACCACCATGTCGCGCCGCGCGAACATGAGGCCCATCAGCCAGTGCGTCTCCTTCGACAGGATCCTGAACCCACCCCCGTGGACGTACAGCACCACCGGGAGCTTCCCCGCGCGCTGCTTCGGGCGGTACACGTCGAGCAAGTGATGCGTCTCGCCGCTCGGCAGATACGGGATGTCCGACAAGAGCTCGAGGCCGTGCGCCTCGGGGCGGGCCCGCGGTTTCAACCGGCCCGCGCCGGAGAGGCCGCGGAAGAACGCCTCCACCATCACGGAGCCGGCGCGCCTCCGCATCTCGGTCGGCGATTTGACGAGGCCGTCGAACGTCAGCGCTTTCAAGGTGTCCATGATAGCCGACCGAGCGGTCACGCGACTCGGATCCTCGACCGGCCCCTGCGTTCGAAAAAAGGCCTCCGCCCGTGAAGTGCCCGCCTTTCGAGGTGTTGTACGCCGACGACCACCTCCTCGCGGTCGGCAAACCGAGCGGGTGCTCGGTGCATGCGGGCGTCCCGGACTCCGGTCCGGCGCTCCTGCCCGAGGTCCGCGACCGCGTGGGACGGTGGGTGTATCCGGCGCACCGCCTCGACCGGGCTACGAGCGGGGTGCTGCTGTTCGCGTTCGACGGCGAGACGGCGGGTCTACTCAATGGAATGCTCGCCGAGGGGCGCGCGGACAAGGCGTACCTCGCGTTGGTGCGCGGCGCGCCGCCGCGGCAGGGGACGATCGACCACGCGATCCCGCGGAGCCTCGACGGGCCGCGCGTCCCCGCGGTCACGGACTACGAGCGGCTTTGGGTCCACGGTCGGTACGCGCTCGTCTGCGCGCGGCCGCACACGGGGCGTCGCCACCAGGTGCGGCGTCACCTCAAGCACATCGGCCACCCGCTGATCGGTGACGTGCGCTACGGCAAGGGCGAGCACAACCGCTTCTTCCGGGATCACTACGGTCTGAATCGGCTCGCGCTCCACGCGCGATCGATCCGCTTCGAGCACCCGCGCGAGGGTCGCGAGCTCACGATCTTCGCGCCGGTGCCCGCCGACTTGTCGGTACCGCTCGCGCGCCTCGCCGTCCCGGAGCGGCTGTACGCGACGTGACTTGCCCTCGCGGATCGCATTCGTTTTCCTGTCGCCATGGCCAGTCGGCTGACCGCGTCCGAGGTGCTGGTGGTCGACTGCCAGAGCACGGGCAGCACGCCGGATCACGGTCACCTCATCGAGCTCGGTTGGGCGCGCTACACGTGTGACGCGGAGTCGTTCGACGTCGGCGGTCACGTGGTCGCGCTCCCGGAGGGCGCGCACCTGCCGCGGATGGTCTCGCGCATCACCGGGTTGTCGCCGCGTGACCTCGCGGCGGGCGTGCCGGCCGAAGCGGCGTGGCGCGCGCTCGACGACGCGGCGAGCGAGGTGCGGCAACGCAGCGCGAACGACTCCACGCCGACGGTCATCCACTTCAAGCAGTTCGAGGAGAAGTTCCTCGCGGACCTCTACGCGCGGCACGATCAAGCGCCGTGGTTCCGGTTCGACATCGTCTGCACGCACGCGATCGCGCAGCGGCTGTTGCCGGATCTCCCGCGCCGGAGCCTGCGCGCGCTCGCGGGATACTTCGGCTACTCATCCACGCAGCTGCGTCGGAGCCGCGACCACGTGGCGGCGACGTGTTTCGTGTGGCGTCACCTCGTGCATCGCCTCGAGCGTGAGCACGACGTCTGCACGTGGGAGGAGCTGTCGACTTGGCTCACCGAGTCGCGTCGCCCGGGGCGTCTCGGCCGCCGCTATCCGATGCCGCGCGAGAAGCGCCTCGCGCTGCCGGATGCGCCGGGGGTGTATCGGTTCCTCCGGAAGAACGGCGACCTGCTCTACGTGGGGAAGGCGACGTCGCTGAAGAAGCGAGTGAACAGTCACTTCTCGAAGAAGTCGAAGCTGTCGGAGCGGACGCTCGAGATGCTCACGCAAGCGCGCGACCTCGCGTACACCGAGACGCGCACGGCGTTGGAGGCGGCGCTGCTCGAGTCGGACGAGATCAAGCGTCACGCGCCGCCGTACAACGTCGCGCTGATCGAGGAGGGGCGGGCGATCGGCTTCTCTTCGCGGGACCTCGGATCGTTCGCGACGGATCCGGACGAGGCGCACCCGATCGGGCCACTGCCTTCGCAGTGGGCGCTGTCCGGGGTGTCGACGATCCACCGACTGCTCTCCGTCGCGCCGACGGTCGACGTGCCGCGGTGGGTGATGTCGCGCGCGCTCGGGATCATGCCGGCGAGCGCGCCCGACGGTGCGTGTTTCTGGGCGGGGTGGGACGTCTTCCGGGCGCGCTACGGGCTGAACGCTTCGACGACGCTCACTCGCCTCGAGCGCGTCGCGCGCACCGTCGCGGCGAAGCTCGAAGCGAACCCGCGCCCGAGTCGCGACGAGGACGAGGTCGTCTGGGACGTCGATCGCGTGGTGGAGCACTGCGAGGAGGCGCTCGCGCGTGCGCCGCAGCTCGTGATGCGTGCGCGCTGGTTGTGTCACCTCGCGGACTCGGAGATCGCGTACCGCGAACCCAACGCCGAGGGGCCGCTCGTTCGGCTGTCCGTGGCCAAAGCGGAGGTCGCGCTCGGCGAGACGATGGACGCCGAGGCGCGGCTCCCGATCCCTCCGTACGCCGCGCGCCCGCGCGCCGAGCGCCAGCGCGACTTCGACGTGGTCCGCTACGATCGGCTCCGCGTCCTCACCACCGAGCTCAAGCGCGTGGCGCGGGACGGGGGCGTGGTGCGGATCCGCTTCGGGTACGGCCCCGAGCTGAGCGGCGACGTCCTCGCGCGGGTCTTCCGCACGGTCTGAGCGCGGCGCGCGAAAAAAGTAAGCGCGCCTCGAAAAGGACCCGCGCCGTTTCGGGCTACCTCACGGCGAACCCACGACGGGCGCGAAGTCGCGCCGGTCCAAACAAGAAAAGGAGGCAGACATGCGTCTGTTCTATTCCGCGGTCCTCGCGATCGCGATGGCTGGATTCGCCTGCTCGCCGAGCAGCTCTTCGTCCGGAGACGACGACGAGCCCTCGGGCGGCTACGAGACCGTCGACGTCCTCAACTGCACCGAGAAGGCGATGAACGTCTTCTCGCGCAACGCCCAGTCCGGCGGCGAGTGGAGCCACCACGGCGACACCAGCTCGGCGGTGTTCAACGGCAAGTGCGACAAGGGCCAGGCCATGGCGGGCGCGGTCAATGTAGACCTCGGCGAGGGCCCCAAGCTCGTCCGCGCGATCCTCTGGGACTTCAACTCCAGCTGCGACTCGATGGATCCGAACGGCCTGTGCCCGAAGCGGGACCACACCTTCAGCGGCGATCCGGACGGCCCGTCGACCGAGTGGTCCGTCACCTACCCCTGACCCGAAGGCGACCAAGGAGAACCAACATGAAACTTCGTACCTACCTCACCGCCGGCCTCCTCGCGGTCGGCGCGCTGGCTCCGTTCGACGCGTTCGCGTCGACGAGTCAGTTCCTCGAACTCCAATTCGACGCGGGCACCGTCACCTCCGTGATCCAGAAGCGGCTACAGACGGACCAGAGCCTCTGCCCGTTCATCGTGCCGTGCGCGCAGAGCCCATCGAACAGCTGCTACGTCGACCACTAC
>JAUHYN010000313.1 GCA_030426505.1 bacterium
CCGCGTCGTCTTCTTCTTGGTCGCCGTCTTCTTGGTCGCCACGGCGCGTAGCCTACCCAATCTTCGACGGCGCTGCGCGCCCTCGAGGGCATGACTCGGACGCCGACGGCCGGCGGGCCGACGGGTCCTCGAGATACCCACCCGCCGCGGGAATGGAATGTTCGCGCGCGCCTTTGTGTAGAATTCCAGAGGGCCATGCTTCCGCCGCCGGGCTATCGCGACCTCGAGCTCGTCGGCCGAGGCGCCACCAGTCGCGTCTTCCGCGCCACGTCCGCGCGGACCGGACAGGTCATCGCGCTCAAGCGCCTCCACCGCCAACTCCTCGACTCGAACGACGCACTGTCTCGGCTGCGCCGCGAGTTCTCCGCGCTCACGCGCCTGCACCACCCCTCGATCGTCGCGACCTACGACGTCATCCGCTGGGAGGGCGACCCGACCGTGGTCATGGACTTCATCGAGGGGGTCGGCCTCGACGAAGCGATCGCGAAGGAGGGCCCGCTCCACTTCGATCGCGTCCGCGCGATCGCCGGCGCGTTGCTCGACGCCCTGATCGCCGCGCACGGCGCGGGCATCGTCCACCGCGACGTCAAACCTCAGAACGTCCGCCTCGGCGAAGACGGCCAGGTGTACCTCCTCGACTTCGGCTCCGCGCGCTTCGACGCCGCCTCCGAGCTGACCAAGACCGGCACGACCGTCGGGACGCCCGACTACATGGCGCCGGAGCTGTTCGCCGGTTCGGTCTACGATCCGCGCGTCGATCTGTACGGCGTCGGCGCGACGCTCTACGAGTGCGTGACCGGCGAGGTGCCGCAGTCGGCGACTTCGCTCACCGAGCTCGCGTTCAAGCGCACGCACGTCGACGTGCCGACGGTGCGGGCGCTCCGCCCCGAGACGCCCGAAGGCCTCGTCCAACTGATCGATCGCGCATTGGCGCGCAGCCCGGACGACCGCTTCGCGAGCGCCGCGCTCGCGCGGTGGACGCTCGACAACCCGGATCCTGCGCTCGCGTTCGCGCGGCGACGCAAGGCGCACCCTCCGTGTCTTCACTGCGACGCCCGGATCGACGCCCACTCCGAGTCGTGCCCCGCGTGCGGTTCGGACCACCCGTTCTCGTACGCGCCGGGCTCTTCTCACGTGGTGCTCAAGGGCGTGCGTGACCCGGCCGCGTTGATGGGCGCGGTCGCGACGCGCTTCCCCGAGCGCGACACGAAGGCGCACGACGCCGCGTTCGCCGAGCGCATCGCCGCGCTCGAAGACGGCCCGCAGCGCATGCTCTCGTTCGTGGATCGCGACGAGGCGTGTCGCCTCGCGGACGAGCTCGAGACGGCGGGCGCGCAGTGCGAGGTGATCGACGACGCGGGCACGTCCGGCTGGCGCCTGTACGCGTGGTGTACCGTCGCGTTCGTCGCGGGCGTGATGTTCATCGGGAGCACGGTGCTCGGCGCGGAGATCGGGCTGCACCACGCGTTGTTCCTGGTCCTCCCGACGCTCGCCGCGCTGATGGGCGAGCGCGTCTTGTCGGTGGTCCGTTCGCTGCAAGGTGTGTTGACGGAGTCGCGGTACCCGGTGAACGCGCTCGAGGGCGCCCGCGCGCGGTACGGCGCGGCGGCGGGGCTCTTCGGCGGCGCTTCGTTGTTGCTGCCTGCCGCCGAGAGCGCACTCGCCGCGACGGCGGCCCCGGCCTCGCTCGTCGCGGCCATCCCGCTGCTCGAGTTGCCGCTCCTCGCGAGCGCGTTCGGTACGGCCAGCCTCGCGATCGCGTCGTGGTTCCTTCGGCTGCGACGCCCGCCGAAGACGAAGAGCGGTTCGCCAGAGCCCTCGGCGCTCGACAAGCTGAAGCGCGCGTTCGCGTTGCCGCGATCGGTGCGCGATCGACTGAAGCCGGAGGTCGCGGTCGTCCTCGCTGCGACCGGCCTCGCGCTCGTCCCGATCGAGTTGATGAGCCTGGACGTCGTGCGCGCGGCGACGGTCTCCGCGCTCTCCGCGGCCCCGGGCGCGGTGGCGCCGACGCCGGGCGGAGGCATGTCCGAGCTCCCCATCGCTCCGACGGCACCGGCGCCCGTGGAACCGGTCGCGCCGGGCCCGATCGAGCCCAGCCCCGTCGAGCCGGCCATGCCGACGGCCCCCGCGACGCCTCCTTCGCGAGGGCCGATCCCGCTCATCACGTCCGGCCTATTGTTGTGGCTCGGCGCGCTGCTCGCGTTCCGCATGGGTCGGCGACACCGCCGTATCGTGGAGGACGGCCGCACGATCCTCGACCAGGTGAAGAACGCGCAGCTCGCGTCGGGCGAGCGCACGCAGCGGCTCCCCGCGCGGCGCCGCCGTCGGTTGGCGGAGCGCATCGCGGGCGAAGCGCCGGCCGAGAGCGTCGCGATCGCGGATCGCATCGCGATGACCGACGCGCCGGACGCCTTCCTCCTCGCTGCGCGTCGGCGCGCGGCAGATCTCGCGCACGTGCTCCCGGACGACGCCTCGTCCCGGCTCGAGCGCGCGCTCGAGTCGCTCGGGCGTCGCCTCGAACCGCAGGCCCTCGAGGACGCGTACCTCGCGCGCTGCATCCGCGAGACCGACGCCGAGCACCGCCTCCGCTTCGAGCTGCTCGCGCTCGAAGGGCGCATGGAGTCGGAGGCGGCCGAGGCCTGGTTCCGCGCGATCGAAGAGGCCGAGGACTGAGTCGTGTACGCGTTGGATCCCGAGTCGAGCGCGCTCGTCGCGCACGCGTTGTCGAAGGGCACGCGCATCGCGAATCGCTTCGTCGTTCAGACGAAGATCGCGGACGGGACGGTCGCGTCGGTCTACCGTGCAGAGGACGAGAAGTCGGGCGCCGTCGTCGCGCTGAAGGTGTTCGATCCGATGCGCTCGGGCGACCCCGTCGCGCGGCGCCGCTTCGAGCGCGAGTTCGACATCCTCACCAAGCTGCGCCTCGACGGCGTCGCGCGCGCGTTGGACTTCCTCCCCGGTGACGACCTCGACGTCCTCGTCCTCGAGTACATCGAAGGTGAGCTCCTGTCGGATCGCCTCGACCGCGGCCCGATGGACGTCCGCGAGGCGCTCCGTCTCGCGGTGCAGATCGCCGACACGCTCGACGCCTGTCACCGGGCCGGCGTCGTGCACCGCGATCTCAAGCCGCGCAACGTCGTGCTGCACGTCGACCGCGGGCCGGTGATCCTCGACTTCGGCGTCGCCTGGTTCTCGAGCGCGATGACGCTCACCCAGACGGGCGCGATCGTGGGTTCGCCGCGGTACCTCGCGCCGGAGACGTTCGAGTCCAGCCACGTGGACGAGCGCGCCGACATCTACGCCCTCGGCGCGATCCTGTTCGAAGCGCTCACCGGGCGCGCCGCGCGCGAGGCGGACACGATCGTGGAGATGGCCAACGCCGACGCCGCGCTCGACACGCCGTCGGTCCGCACGCTCGCACCGCACGTGTCGGTCGCGGTGGATCGCGTGGTGCGTCGCGCGTTGTCGTGGGCTCCGGAGGAGCGCTATGCGACGGCGCGCGAGATGCGTCGCGCGCTCCTCGCCGAAGACGACCAGACGCTCATCCCGATGGACCGCAAGCTGCCTTGCAAGCAGTGCGGGACGTCGCTGATCGTGGACCTCCCGGTGTGCCCGGGGTGCGGCGCGGCGACGGACTGGGCGCTGGAGCGCGGCGCGTACGCGGTGCAGATCCTCGAGGTGGAGCGGCCCGCGGTCGCCGCGCGGTGGCTCGCGCACCGGTATTCGACGGCGCTCCGCCTGGACAAACGCCTGATCGAGAAGCGCCTCGCCACGTTGCCGGCGCCGTTGGTGGTCGGGGTGTCTCAGAAGACGGCCGAAGCGCTCGCGTCGGCGGCGCGCCTGGCGGGCTGTCGCGTGGAGGTCGTGCGCACGCGATCGGTGCTCGGTCCGGCGCTGCGCGTACCGGCGTTCTCGGCGGGTCAGATCCTGTACGGGATGGGGATGCACTTCCTCGCCGTGCTCGGGCTGGGCACCGCCGCGATCCTGTTCGGTGCGGGCGAGGAGGTGGTGACGGCGTTACCGTTCGTGGTCGGCGGCGCGGGCGGCGCTGCGGCGCTGTGGTGGGCGCGCGCGCCGATGCTCTCGGTGGACGCGTTCGAAGCGCGCGCCTACGTCCACCCGACGCTCGCCCGGATCACCGAGCGCCTCCGCACGCTCGAACACCCACGCGCGCGTCGCCTCGCGGCGGGCGCGGTCGCGCGTATCGCGCCGCTGTTGTTGGCGGACGACGCCGGGCTGTCGCGCGCCGCACAGGACGACGCCTTCACCGCGCTCGACGAAGCGCTCGACGCGGCCGAGACCCTCGACACGCACCAATCCGTCCTCGCGGCGCAGCCCCGCGCGCGCCTCCGCGCGAAGGCCGCGAAGCTCGACGCCGACGCGGATCCGGAGGAGGTGCGCGCGCTCGAGCGCGCCAACGCGGAGATCGGCGAGATCGCGGTCGCGCACGACCTCGCCGCCCGGCGCGCGCTCGAAGCGACCGAAGCGATCTCCGAGGCGATCGCCACGCGCGGCCGGTAGGTTGTAGTTCTCGAACCGTGTCCCGAGTTCGTAGCGCGCCCTGAATGCTCCTCGCCTGGGGTGCTGCGAGTGAGCTCGAGGGAGATCAGCGCATCTGGTTCTTCACGCGGCGGTAGCCATCGTCGAGGTGGCTCAGCAGCTCACGCACCGACTCCTTGGCGTCGTTCGCGGTCTTGGCGGATGCGTGGCCGAGCAGGTCGAGGCGCGTCTGGACGTCGCCCCACTTGAGCTCGAGCTTCTCCCAGGCGTCGCGGGCGTCCTTCTGCGCGAGGTTCAGGTGGACGCGCGTCTCGTCGCGCATCTGGGTGACCTTCGCGAGGAGGCGATCGATCGCCGTGTCGCCGGTCGGGCCGGTCTTGGCGCTGGCCTCGGCGGCGCGGAGGGCGTCACCCTCCGGGGCGTCGTACGCGGCCTTCGCGCGCTGAGCGTCCTGCTCGACGCGGCCCGAGTCCACGTACTGCCGGACGCCTTCGCGATACTGCGCGTCCGCTTCGCGGTTGCCCTCGCCCTGGTTTTTCGTCGTGTTCGGGGTGTCATGCATCGAAGTCATGCTCTGGGTATGAGCAAGCGCGATACCAAGTGCTGCGGCGCGTCGATCGCGCGCGTTCTGTGGCGCCGTGACACGGGGGCCGGGCGGCGCGGCACGATCGTCACGACCGGTCCCGGGCTCCCACTGACCCATCCGACCTTTTTCGGTGTGCGGACCCTCCCGGATCGTTTAGGGACCACGTGCCATGTCCCTCCGCCTGCTCGCCGTCGTCACCGCCGTACTGCTGGTCGGGGGCTGCGCGCAACTCAAGGCTCGGTCGGCGTTCTCCCGCGCGGAGAAGGCACGGGTCGCGGGCGATCTGGACGGCGCCGTGTCCGGGTACCGCGAGGCGTACGCGGCCGACCCCAAGCCCGAATACCAGCAGGCGCTCGAGGCCGTGCAGAAGGAGGGCGCCGCGTCGCGGGCCAACCTCGCGCGGGAGGCCGAAGGGCGGGGCGACTGGGCCGAGGCCGTCCGGCAGTGGGATGCCGCGCTCGCCTTCGACGCGGGTGACGAGGAGCTGAAGGCCCGCCGCGAGCTCGCGGTGCTCCGCGAGAAGCAGAGCGATCCGGTCGAGTACTACCGCGCCGCGAAGCGCCTCGCCGAGGTCCTCCCGAACGATCCCTCCGCGCAGCAGGCGTTCGAGGAGGCGAAGAAGGAGGCGCTGTTCTATCACCTGCGCCTCGCCTCCGTGTACGCGACGGCGAAGTCGTGGACGCGCGCGTTCTCAGAGTACGAGATCGCGCGTCAGATCCAACCGGACCACGCCGCGTTCTCCGGCGCGACGTATCGGCGCACCGCGGCGCAGCACTACGAGGCGGAGGGCGATCGCCTCATGGCGCAAGGCGACGCGCTGAGCGCCTACAACTCGTACGACAAGGCGGTGGCGTTGGTGTCGTCGTCGCGCGTCGAGAAGAAGATGGCGCGCGCGAAGAAGGGCGCGGGCAACGTGCTCGATCGACTGCGCGAGGCCGAGACATTCAGCCGCCTCGGGAAGTGGGAGGAGGCCGCGGAGGCCTACTCGCTCGTCGCGGGGCGCGCGGACGCGTCCGACGACGTGAAGAAGAAGGCGATCGAGGCGCGCGCGAAGAGCGCGAACCTCCGCGCCGAGCGCGCGAAGTCCTACGCGGAGCGCGGGTTGCCGGCGAAGGCGATCCAGGAGCTCGGCGCGGCGCTCGACCACACGGACGGCGCGCTGGACGCCGTCCAGGCCGCGCGTCGCGGCGTCGACGAGCTGCTCGCGGACCGCGTGGATCTCGCGCACCAGCGCTTCGCGGAGGCCTCGACGAAGGGCGGCGGTGCGCTGCCGGCGGTGCGGGCATCCGAGACCGTGATGCGCGCGGTCGCGTCGTCTTCGTTCGATCGCGCGAAGGCCACCACGGATCCGGCGGAGGCGCTCGTGGCGCTCCGGCGGCTCGAGCCGTTCGCGGCGTCGCTGTCGGGGTACGAGGCGGAGAAGAAGAAGCTCAGGAAGCGTGCGTTCGGGGCGCTGCTCGAGAAGGCGCAGGAGCGGTCGGGCTTCGGCAACGACGAGCGCGCGGCGGAGCTCATCGCGACGGCGCTCGAGATCAGCAAGCCGCCGGCGAACCTCGCGAAGCCGCTCGAAGAGGGCAGCGCGGCGCTCACCTCGGGGGACTTCGCGACGGCGCTCGCGCGCCTCGCGGAAGCGGAGACGATCGAGCCGCGGTCGCGCCTCGCGCGCGTCGGGCACGAGGTCGCGAGGCGGGCGCGGTTGAGGCAGCTGCGGCGCGACGCGGACGAGGCGCGGGTGGTCGAGGACGCCGTCCGCGCGACGATCGCGTACCGCGCGATCCTGGAGATCGAACCGAACGACGTCTCCGCGCAGCTCGGGCTGTCGGAGCTCAAGGGCCAGATCGTGGAGGACGCGCTGTCGAACGCGCGCGCGCACGAGACCGCGGGGCGGCCCGGCGCGGCGTTCGTCTACTACCAGCGCATCGTCGCGATGGATCCGGAGCACACGGAGGCGAAGCCGGCGGTCGCAAAGCTCGCGCAGACGCTCGGCGGCGCGACTTCGGCCGGGCTCTACGTCGCGCCGGTCATCCGCGGCAATCACCTCGGCGACGCGTGTCCGGGGATCGAGAAGGAGCTCCGCGATCGCCTCGGCTTGTACCTGTCGCGCACCGAGGGCCTCGGCGCGCAGACGCTCGACGGCGCCGCGCAACAGGAGGTCGACGAGAACAAGCGCGCGACCCCGCCGGTCGTCCTCCGCACGGCGGTCGAGGTCTGCGAGACGGGGAAGGCGAAGGGCTCCGCGCGCGTCACGTTCCAGGTGCTCCTCGGCGGCCAGGTGATCGGCCAGGACAGCAAATCCGGGACGTTCGATCCGAGCGCAGTGCCGAAGGACGAGCTCGCGGACGGCCTCGACCCGGCGCGCGTGGTCAGTGACGTCGTGGGCGACGCCGCGAAGCAGGTCGTGCAGTTCGTGAAGTCGAAGGCGAACGACCTCGCCGGGTGGCGCGCGATCGAGGCGCGCGCGAGCCTGAAGGCGGGCGACGCCGAGCGCGTGGCGCGCTCTTACGCGGGGCTCGTCATGAAGAACGGCAGCAAGACCGCCGCCGAGCGTGAGGCGCTCCGCGAGATCGAAACCTTCCTCAACAGCCGATACCGATGAATCCACTCAAAAGAATCGAGACGCTGGCGCTGGTCGTACTGATCGCGTCGAGCGCGACGGCGTGCCTCGGACGCGTGTCGCTCGCGCCCCACCTCAACCGCGAACGCGAGCTCGCCCCGGACACCGTCGCCGGGCGACACAGCGCCGTCCTGGATCGCGCCGCGGCGTTCGAGAAGCAGAACGAGAAGTCGCGCGACATCTTCTGGTACCGGACCTGGCGCGCCTCCGCGATGGTCGGCCTCGAGCAGTACGAGCCCGCGCTGCAGCTCCTCGCGGAGGTGCAGAGCGAGATGACGCAGGCGAAGTCGCCGCCGGCGCAGTCGGATCGCCTCCGCATGTTCATCTACGATCTCGAGGCGCGCGCGCTCCTCGCGCTGGGCCGCCCGGCGGAGGCGCTCGGTCGCTTGGATCGCGCGCTCACGATCGCGAAGGACGCCCCGCTCGAGACCGGCGGCGAGTGCGACCGCGAGCTCGTCCTCGGCGCGCGGCAGAAGCAGCTCGAATCCGTCGCGGCCGCCACCGGCGAAGCGGGCCGCGCCGAGCGCGCGAAGGGGGAGGTCGAGCGGCACCTCGAGCGCTGGTCGCGCTGCGTGGCCGCGATCGACTACCCGGGCATGTCGCCGACGCTCGCGCTCGCCGATGCGTTCTCCGGAGCCGCGACGCCCGTCGCTGTCGCTCCGCCGCCGCCCGTCGCGATCGCCCCGCCGCCGCC
>JAUHYN010000314.1 GCA_030426505.1 bacterium
GAGGAACTGCGCGAGCACGTTCGCGCTCATCGTCATCGCCGCCCACTGATCCGCGACCTGCTGGATCCCGGCGTCGAGCTTCTTTCGTTCGCGCTCCGTCGACGCCTCCAGCTTCGGGATCGCCGTGTAGAGGAAGCGCCCCACGATGCCGGACAACACGATGCCCGTGACGCACCACCACAGCGTGAAGACGAGCGGCCGGTCCGCGGGGCTGAAGATGTTGAGGTCCGTGTGGAAGAGCGACAGCACCGGACCCGCGAGCCCGAACACCACGTGGAAGTCGAACCACGTCTTCGAGCTGCCGATGCGCCGCAGCCCGGGGACGTGCAGGCGCAGCGTGTAGAGCGCCGAGATCGTCATCATCCCCGCGCCGAAGTAACCCATCCACCGCCCGAAGCCGGTGACCGCGCGGAACCGGAGATCCAGCGCGGCCGCGACGGTCGGGCCGGAGACCAACCCGACGAAGACCTTCCAGACCGACAGCTCGGGTTGGATCTTGCGCGCGACGAACTCGAAGCCGCACAGCAGCACCGCGATCGTCGCGACCACGAACAGCGCGTACATCCCGAGCACGCCCTGCTGCCGCGTGGTCTCCGCGTACCCGTGCTCGAACGGCGCGGGCTCGAAGTACTTGTCGGCGCGATCGATGTAGCCGCCGTCTCGGCGGAACAACGCGCGGGGATCGATCTGGATGATCGCCCCGGTCGGACACGCGGTGATGCACGCCATGTCCGCGAAGCCGAAGCAGTGATCGCACTTGTTCGCGATGCGCTTGGCCTTCTTCTTCTTGGGCGCCTGCTCCTCGCCCTTCGCGATCACGGTCTTCGGTTTGCCCTGCGACGCGAGCTGGACGAGGTCGACCTCCGGGGTCTCGTCCTTGATGTCGACCATCCGGATCGCCTCGTGCGGACAGGCCTTTCCGCAGAGCGTACAGCCGACGCAGTTGTCGTAGACGATGACCTCCGAGTCCTCGTCGTAGCCGATCGCGTCGAAGTTGCAGACGTCGATGCAGCGCGCGTCCTCACACGTGCGGCAGTTGAGCGTGAACTGGATCAGCCCGAGCCGCGGACCGAAGCGCTCGATGCGCGAGATGCCGTGTCGGTCCTCGCAGGCCTTCACGCACTCGTCGCAGTCGATGCACTTGTCGGTCTGGATGATCTTGATCGCCTTGGCGTACTCGAAGCCCTGGCGGACGTAGAAGTCGAAGATCTCCGCGCGGTCGTCGAGCTTGAGGAGCGTCTGCCGGTAGTACGCCTCCTCGCCCTTGATCTCGACCGCCTCCTTCACGCTCGGCAGCTCGGCGAGCGCCGTCTCCATCGCGGCCTTCGGCAACTTCAACAGCGCGCAGTGGACGCACGTGAAGAGCGCCATGTCGTACTTGTTGCCGTCCTCGCTCCGCGCGTACGCGACGTGTTCGTTCGTGAAGAACTCGCCGACGTCGAACATCGACACGATGCGCTTCGCCACCTGCATCGTCGGCGTGACGCGCTTCTTCTTGTTCTTCGGCTCCTCGGGGACCTGCCCCTGGTCGAACTCCGCGAACGCGATCTGCCCCTTGAGGAGGAAGTAGAACGCCGGCGCTTCGTTCTCGTCCGCGCGCGGCAACACGCGGTCCTGCGGGACCCGGACGACCTGAGCGGTCTCTGCGATCTGGTCGAGCTCCGAGTCCGTCAGGTCGCGGAACAGATCCAACCGACGCAGCGCATCGATCGGGTCGTCGGTGACCTCGCCGTACCCGGGCTCGGACTCCGTCGGGCGCAGCTCATGCCCGGCCGGCGCGCTCATCGCTTCCTCAAGATGCGCTCGGCTTCGTCGCGCAGATCACCCGCGGGCCCGAGCCGCACGAACTTCTCCAGTTGCCGGCGGCCCTCGCGCCGCGTCTTGCGACTCGCGCTCAGCGCGCGCCCCAAGTAGAAGTGCGCCTCGATCGGCGCCTCTTCGCTCTCGAGGCTCTTCTTCAGCAGACGCACGCCGCGCTTCGCCTTGCGGTCGAGCTCCACTCGGCCGAGGTACGCGACCACCAACGGGCTGAACTTCTCGACGCGGCCGTTCGACGTGAGCTTCTCGTCCACTTCGATCGCGCGCTCGAGCGCCTTCACGCCGTCGTCGCCGCGCCCCATCTTCAAGTAGACCTCCGCCAGCGCGACCTGCGCGCCCGGGTCGTCGGGCTTGATCGTGACGAGCGCCTCGAGCGGCTTCACCGCGCCCTCGTAGTCGCCGCGCTTCATCCGGAGCTCGCCGAGCAGCTGCATCGCCTCGGGCACGATCGTGTCGCGCCCCTCGAGCGCCTCGAGGACCTCGATCGCGTCGATCGGCGCGTCGCGCGCGACGTACGTCCGCGCGAGGTCCATACGACCGGGGATCGAGTCGGGGTCGAGGTCGAGGCCCTTGTTGAGGTGGCGCACCGCCGAGGACATCGCGCTCTTCTCCATGTGCGCGCGCCCCAGTCCGAAGTGCGCCGACGCCAACGGGTAGAGCGACAGCGACTCCTCGAACATCGCGATCGCGTCGTCGTACTTCTTGCTGGCGAGGCGTCGCTCCGCCACCGCCACGGTCGACGCGGCCTCGAGCGCCTTCTGGAGGTCCGGGCCCTTCAGCTTCTTCGCGAGCCGTTCGTATTCGTCTTCGGGGAAGCGGCGCCCGTCGAACTCGACCTCCACGATCGAGAACCGCTCGAACACCATGCGCACGGTCCCGTACGGGAGCTTCGCGACGCCTG
Source organism: bacterium (assembly GCA_030426505.1). Lineage (GTDB taxonomy): Bacteria > Myxococcota > Kuafuiibacteriia > Kuafuiibacteriales > Kuafuiibacteriaceae > JAUHYN01. The sequence continues at coordinate 2,720 of JAUHYN010000314.1, forward strand.
CGCCCTTCGGCTTGGCCTTCGCGCGCGCCTTCTCGATCGCCTTCGACGCCTGCACGAGATCGATGCGCTCGTCCAACCGCTCGAGGTAGGCGGCGCGCGCGAGCCCGATGCGGTGCGCGTCCTCGTTCGGCTCGAGTTCGAGCGCGCGATTGAACTGGCGACGCGCGCGATCGAACTCACCCATCGCGAGCAGCACACCCCCGACCGCCGCCTTGAACACCGCGCTGTCCTCGAACGCGGCCTCGGCGTTGCCGAGCTTCTCGAGCCCCTCCTGGAGCTGACCGTTCGCGAATAGCGGCACCGCGAACGCGAGCGCGGCGCGGCCGGCCTCGTCCTTCGCGACCTCCGGGATCTCGTCGCGCACGAGCCCCGCGAGCGTGGACACCGCCTGGCTCTCCGCCGGGTCCTCGCCGGTGATCTGACCGAGCACGTAGCGATCGATCGCCGCCTCGACGTCGAGCGGGTAGCGCTCCTGCAGGCGATCGAAGTCCGCGAACGCCGAAGCGTACGCGCCGTCCTCTCCGTACCACCGCGCGAGCTCGAGGAGCGTGCGCCGGTGCTGCGGGTGGAGCGAGAGCGCGCGGTACAGCGCCTCGAGCGACGCGGTCCGCCGCCCCTCCATCTTCGCGATGCGGCCCTTGAGCATCCAGGACTTCGGTGACGCCGGGTACTGCTCGAGCGTGTCGTCGAGCGACGCTTGCAGCGCTTGGCGATCGGTCGTGGTGGTCGACAGCTCGACCATCGCCGCGATCAGCTCGACCGACGGCTTGGGCGAGGTCGCGTCCGCGATCGCCGCTTCGGCCTTCTCGTGCATCGTCGGGTTGCGGCCGAACCACCGCCACCGCGTCGCGTAGATCTCCGCGAGCGCCCCGCGCAGCAGCGGCGCGAGATCCGGGTTCGAGCGGACGAGCGTGCTCGCGTGATCCTCCGCCGCGAGCAGCGACGCGAGGCCGCCCCGCTCGAGGTCCGAAGCGATCCCCTTGAGCTCCTCCTGCGCGACCTCCGGTCCGGGGCCCGCGCGCGACACGATCACCGCGTAGCCGGTGAACGCCGCCGCGACGGTCAGCACCGTCACGATCGCCACGCGCGTCCACACGCCGAACCGCTCCGACGTGCGCACGACCATCTGACCGGGCGCGCGCTCCGGGCCGTCTTCCTTCCCTTTGACCCGCGCGCGCACCTTCTTCGGGCGGTGCTCGGGGACGCTGTCGTCGTCGCCCTTGGACTTCTTCTTCGGCTTCGGCGTGGGCTCGGACGGCTCCTCCTCGGCCTTCTCTTCGACGCGGTCCTTCTGACCGAAGAGCGCCCAGAGCGCATCGTCGACCATGCGCGTGGACGCGGGACCGACCTGCTTGTGCGCGGGCGTCGCGGCCTTCGGCTCCGGCGCCTCCTTCTTCGGCGGCGCCTCCTTCTTCGGCGGCGCCTCCTTCTTCGGCGGCGGCGCCTTCGCCGACGGGGCCTTCGGCTCCGGCGCAGGCGCGGGGGCCTTCGCGGACGGGGCCTTCGGCTCCGGCGCACTCGGCGCGGGCGCCTTCGCGGACGGGGCCTTCGGTTCCGGCGCGGGCGCGGCCGCCTTCGGCTCCGGAGGCGGCGCGGACGACGGCTCCGGCGCGCGCATCGCGGCCTCGAGATCCATCATCTGCGACGGCGCGCGGATCGGCTCGCGGCTCGCGGACGGGACCTTGGGCGGGATGAGGTCGTCGGTGTCGGGCGCGTGCGACTCGGGCGGGTTGTCGCGGACGCGCTGCTCGGCCGCCGCGCGCACGGCGTCGGCGTCGGCCTTTTGCATCATCTGCGAATACTCGGCCGCGCTGCCGCCCATCTTCGGCTTCTCGCGGAGCGGGTTCGGCGTGCCGTACGCGGTCGGCTCTTCGCGCGGATCCGGCGCGTCCCCGACGCGGCGCGGCGGCGGGAGGTCCGTCTTGCGATCGTGGTACGCGGTCGGCTCGGCGTCGGCGTCCAATCCGGCGCCGTCGCCCACGTTGGCGAGCGCTTCGCCGAGCGCCTTCTTGTCGTCTTTCGCGCGCAGCTTCTTGAGCGCGTCGGGATCGAAGACCGTGTGCTCGGACTCCGGGGTCGCGGTCTCGTCGATCGACTCGTCCCCGCCCCACGGCGAATCGTCCGGGACATTGTCGCCCGAGAACACGGGGAGCGCCGGCTCTCCGCCCGCTTCGCCCTTCGCGGCGCGGCGCGCCTGCGCGAGCAGCTCGTTGTAGGCGGCGTCCTTGGGCGCGAGCTTCACCGCGTGGCTGAGGAACTGGACGGCGCGCTTCGCGAGTCCCCGCTTGAGCAGGATGCGACCCATGAGCGCGAGGGCCTTCGGATTCTCCTGGTCGATCAGCAGCGCGCGTTTGATCTGCTCGAGCGCCTCGCGGACGTTGTCCTGCTCCGCTTCCGCGACGGCGAGCGCGAGGCGCCCGGCCACCGAGTCGGGGTGCGAGAGCAGCCCGCGGTTCGCCACCGCCGCCGCCTCCGCGTGCTGTCCGACGCGGTTGTGTTCCTCCGCGAGCGTGACGAACGCCAACGATCGAGGATCGTCGGCGAGCAGCTTCTTCAAAGCGTCGATGCGCTCGTAGTTTCTGTCGTTGGACTCGGACATCGACGCTCGTCAGCGCACATCCGCCTCACCCCCCGGCGGTGCGGACCTGCGGCGTAATGTATCGACGCCCCCACTTCGTGAAAAGACCGCCGGGCGGCGCGTTGCGCATGCCGCAACTCTCGAAGATAATTCGGGTCCTCCCGTGTCGCTCAAGAAGTTCGAGATTCTCGAGATGGTCGCCAAGGGCGGTATGGCGGAGGTCTACCGCGCCAAGACCGTCGGAGTTCAGGGTTTCGAGAAGGAGGTCTGCGTCAAGAAGATCCTCCCTCACCTCACCGAGGACGAGTCCTTCGTGACGATGTTCGTCAACGAAGCCAAGCTCGCCGCGACCCTCAACTACGCCAACATCGTCCACGTCCACGACCTCTGCGTGTCGGCGTCGGGCGAGTACTTCATCGTGATGGAGTACGTCCACGGCAAGGACCTGTCGGACGTCATCCGCGCCGCGCAGCTCGCGGGCCGAGAGATCCCGCCGGAGATCGCGGCGTACGTCTGTCGCGAGGTCTGCAAAGGCCTGCACTACGCGCACGAGAAGACTGACCTCGACGGCGCGAAGCTCAACATCATCCACCGGGACATCAGCCCCCACAACGTCCTCGTGTCGTTCATGGGCGAGGTGAAGATCACCGACTTCGGCATCGCGAAGGCGTCGTCGATCGTGAACAAGACCGCGGTCGGCATCCTCAAGGGCAAGTACGGCTACATGTCGCCGGAGCAGGCGCGCGGCCAGCCGCTCGATCACCGCAGCGACATCTTCAACACCGGCATCGTGTTGTACGAGCTGCTCGTCGGCGAGCGCTGCTTCGCGGGCTCGTCGGACTTCTCGACGCTCAACCTCATGCGCAACGCCGAGGTGACACCGCCGACGAAGATCAACGCGAACATCCCGTCGGAGCTCGAGGGGATCGTCCTCAAGTCGCTGTCGCGCGAGCGCGACGATCGCTATCAAGACGCCCTCGAGCTCGAGCGCGCGCTCGGCAAGTTCGCGAAGGGGACCAACACGGTCTGCACCGCGACGGACGCCGCCGACTTCATGCGCGCGCTGTTCGCGAACGTCCCCGAGGAGCAGGGCCAGGGTTCGTCGACCGGCGTGCTCTCGCTGTCGTCGGTCGTCGGTCCGCCGCCGAAGTCGGAGGGCGAGAAGGCGGAGCACGAGGTCGCGCCGCCGCGCGGCCCGACGCCCGACGTCCCCGCCGGCCCCGCCGCGGAGGCGGAGCCGGGACAAGAGGCGCTCGCCCGCGCGAAGCGCCGCGCGACGAAGGCCAAGGCGCAGGCCGAGGCGCCCGCACCCGAGCCGAAGGTCGAAGCCGAGCCGAAGCCCGCGCCCGAGCCGAAGCCGGCGAAGGCCGCGCCCGCGCCGGCGCCGAAGAAGGCGGACAAGTCCGACGAAGCGCCCGCGGCGGAGGCGAAGGCCGCCAAGGCGGAGAAGAAGCCCGCGCGCATCAAGCCGGTCGGCAAGGACAAGCCGGCGAAGGCCGCCAAGGCGGAGAAGCCGGAGAAGAAGAAGAAGGGCAAACAGCTCTCCTCGACGCCGAAGAAGCCGGTCGGTCGCCGCGACCTGCGGCCCGGGCTCACGGCGCTGCACAAGATCCGCGGCTCTTCGACGCGGCGCCGGTGGGTGACCGCGGCGGGCTTCATCATCGCCGGGCTGATCGGCGGCGGCGCGCTCGGCTACTACCGCAGCGAGCAGGTCTCGCGTCAGGGCACGTTCCGCGAGATGGAGATCGCGAACCGCGAGGGCGGCGCGAAGCCGATGGTCACGGTGTTCATCGACACCGACCCGCGCGGCGCGACGGTCCGCTACGACACGATCGAGCTGTCGGAGCGCACGCCGGTCTCGATCCGGCGCGACCGCGACGCCGACGTCCACAACATCGAGCTCACCCTCGACCACCACAAGGTCCTGCAGACCACGGTGAAGTACGAGAGCGGCAGCCTCACGCAGGTGAAGGAGAAGCTCGTCGGCGATCCGCGGCGGGTGGAGATCACGAGTGAGCCGAAGGGCCTCGAGGTGAAGCTCGGTGACAAGCAGCTCGGGCGCACGCCGGTCTTCACGGATCTGCCGATCGGAACGCACACGATCGAGGTCGGCGGTGGGCCCCGCGAGTTGGTCGAGAAGACGCTGAAGGTCGCGCCGAAGGGCGACACCAAGTTGCACGTGGTCGTGCCGAAGAAGGGCTCGATGGGCGCGGCGATCCTCACGACCTCACCGCGCGCGCGCATCATCTTGGACGGACAGCCCACGAAGTGGTTTACGAACGATGGTCCGATGCCCCTCGCGCCGGACGTGGATCATCGGGTGTCCTTCTCCGTGAGTGGCGCGCCGATGGGGGACACGATCGTCGTTCGTTTGGAGCGAGGCGAGACGAAGGCGATCTACCTCGACCTCCGGACGCCCGCCTCGTGAGACCATGAGTCACCGCCGCTACGAATCCGACGATGTGATCGTGGACGTCCGCGGCCTGGGCAGCGCCCACGGCGTCCGGCTCAACGTCGAGCACGCCAGCGGCGCCGCGCTGATGATCCCCCGCGCGACGGAAGACGCGATCGACGGCGGCGTCCGCGTCTGCACCACCGGGTTCGACGGCACGCGGTTCACGGTCGACATCTTCGAGGAGACGGCGACCCTCACCGCGAGTGCGCCGAGCGCCATACTTGGAGGCGCCGAGCGCGTGGAGGCCAAGCGGGTGCAGGTCGCGGCGCCCGATCCGGGCGCGCTGCGGGTGACCGGGGACGAAGAGACGATGCCGATTCCGATGGCCAAGGAGTGATTGAGGTCGGTGCCGTTTTCTCGTAGCGTCCCCGCCCCATGAAGATCGAACGCTCCGCGCAGCTCCTGGAACGCGCAGAAAAGGTCATCCCCGGGGGCGTCAACTCGCCGGTGCGTGCTTTCCGCGGCGTGGGCGGCACCCCGCTCTTCATCTCGCGCGCGGCCGGCCCGAACCTGTGGGACGTCGATGGCAACCGCTACATCGACTACGTCGGATCGTGGGGTCCGATGATCCTCGGCCACGCCGAAGCGAGCGTCGTCGAAGCCGCGAAGAACGCGATCGACCGCAGCTCGAG
>JAUHYN010000315.1 GCA_030426505.1 bacterium
GCCCGGGGCTTGCTGGCCGAGGATCGCGGGGAGCTGGAGCAAGCGGCCGCGGCCTACGCCAAGGTCATCGCCCAAAACCCCGGCGGGCGCCTCGGCTTCTCGAGGCTCGCGTAGTCACGCGCCAACCGGCGCGACTTCTCGCTCGCCGTGAGGAACTCACGCGCAGCCGAAGCGTTCGCGTCCGTCGGGTTCTGCTCGAGGAGCTTCTTAGCGAGGCGCGCGTCCTCCGCCATCTTCTCGATGCGCGGCTTGTAGCTCTTCGCCTGCTTCGTGTCGGGCCACCGCGCGACGACGTCGTCGAGCTCCGCGGCCGCTTCGTCGAGCTGCTTCAGCACGTCGTCGGCGAGCGACGACGCCTTGAACTTGGCGCGCTCCGGCCCGTCCACCTCCGGCGCCTTCGACGGCCCGTCCACGTCCGGCGCCTTCGAAGGGCCGTCCACGTCCGGCGCCCGCGACGGCCCGTCGACCTTCGCCTTCCCCTTCCACAGGCGGCCGAGCGTGTTCGTCCCGCCCTGCGCCAGCGGGTTGAGGATCGCGCCGAACGCCATCCCGCGGAGGCCGTCCATCTGCGACTCGCTGAAGCTCTTGCCGTCGATCAGCGAGTTCGTCGATCCGACGATGTAGCCGTCGAGCGCGCCCTCGCCGACGGTCGTCGTGCCCCAGATTCCGGCGCGCGTGAGCATCGAGACGCTCTGCCCGGTCCCGAGCTTCAGCGCCTGCGACGCGAGCATGCGCTTGCCGGCCTCGCGCGCGAGCATGTTCGTGCCCGTTCCGGAGAGGCCGTTGATGCCGCCCTTGAGGAGGTCGAGCGCGACGTTGCCGTCGTACTCGCCGCTCCCGGTGATCGCGTCGAGGCCCTTCGTCCCGACCTTCGTCAACGCGCCCGCCGCCGCACCGACCAACAGCGACGCTCCGCCGGTCACCGGCGCCGCGGCCGCGGCCGTCAGCGCGACCCCGACCGACGCGATGTCCGAGATGCCCTCGACCCAATTGCTCTGCGACTTCTGGAAGCGATCGATGTGCTTCGGGACCGCTTGGATCTTGTCGCGCAGGTTCGTGACGCGGTCCTGGTACGCCTTCACGAACTCTTCGTGCGTTCCCTCGAAGTTCGCGAGCCGCTCGACGTCGCGACGCGCCGCGTACGCCTCTGAGATCGTGCGCACCACCGCGTTGCTGCCGAGCTCCGAGTCGATCAGCCAGCCGTCCTTGGTGCCGAGGTTGTTCTTGATCGCGTCCGCGAGGTCACCGACGACGCCCTGGTCGCGCAGGATCCGATCGAACGTCCGGTCGAGGCGATCCACCTCGCGCCCGACGTTGTCGACGAGGCTCGACCGCATCTCCTTCTCGAGCTGCTCGATCGAGAACCGCGTGTAGTCCTCGCTGACTTGCCGGTGCTGCTCGTCCGCGAGCTCGTCCATCGGCTTCTTCAGGAACGGGATCGGGTTGTTCGGCTCCTCCCGCGCGACGCGCATGCGCTCGGTGATGTCGTCGGCCTTTAGCCCGGCCGCGCGCATCTCCTTCTCGTCACGGAAGTACAGCTCGGAGGTCGGCGGCGGCGCCTTCGGGAGCGCGACGTCCTTCCACGCGTCCGCGACCTTGCGCTCGCCGAGCCGGCCGTCGCGGAACCCGGAGAACGCGTCGAGCGAGAAGTCGTGCTTCTTCGGGTCCGGGTGGCAGTCGTAGCACTTCTCGCCGGTCATCATCCGCGACAGCTGCGCGGGCTCCAGCGTGAGCTGCGAGGCCTCGTGCTGATCCACGCGCTCGCGGAACGACTCGAACGAGTCGGCGTCGCGATCGAACAGCTCCGGGTTGTCCTTCTTGTAGCTGTCGATCGAGTCGAGCGCGCGGAAGCGATCGTAGTGGCTGACCTCGTCGATGTCCTTCTGCGCGACGTCGGAGAGGAACGCCTCGCGGTCGACGCCGTAGAACGGGCTGTCCTCGCCCCACCCCTTCTTCGTGTACTCGGAGTCGAGCCGTGAGAAGTGCGGGCGGATCTTCTTGTCGAGCTCGTTGAGCCGGAAGTTGGCGACGTGGTCGTCGTAGACGCGCCGCTGCTCGTCCGTCATCTGGTCCGGCTGCACCTTCAGGCGCTGACGCGGATCGCCGTTCGACAGCTCGAGGCGTCGGCGCAGCGCGTCTTCCTGCGCGTACTTCTCCCGCAGATCTTCGTAGGCCTGGGTGCCGGGGCGGACGTCGGCGTGGTCCGCCGCGAGCTTCTTGGTGAGCGCCTCGTCGAAGTCCTTCCGCTCCTGCGTCCAGAGGTCCTCGAGCTTGGGTGCGCGCCGATCGAGGCCGAAGCCCGAGAGCGACAGCGACGAGAAGTCGTCCTTCTTGTCGGGGTGGCAGTCGTAGCACTTCTCCCCGCTGAAGAGCGGGTTCCTCTTCAACTGCGCGAGCGGGTCCGCGAGCTCGCGCGGCTTCCACTTCTTGGGGTCGAACAGGCGCGACTGCTCTTCGCGTGAATAGAACAGGTCTTCGTGGCCCGGCTGAACGCCGGTCACCGGGTCGTACGTGTTCGCGTCGGCCGGGCGGTGCGCGCGGATCGTCGACAGCGCCGCCTTCGAGTCGCGGTGCGACAGCTGCGACACCGGCGTGGTCTCGAGCTGCGAGACGAACTCCTGCGTGGCCGGCGACATCGGCCGCCGCACGAGGTCGTGCGCGAGCTGGTCCATGCGTTCGCGCGACTCGGGCGCGAGCTCCTTCGCGCGCGACGCCTCCTCGATGCGACGCGCCTCGCGCATGCGGAAGTCGCGCTCGTACTTCCTCGCCTGCGGGAGATCGTCGGCGGCCATGCGCTGGGCGTAGCGCTGCGCCTCTTCGGCGCGCTCGGTCGGGCTCATACCGTCGACGGCGGTCTCGAAGCCGGCGTCGAGGCGCTGGCGGATCGCCTCGTGGTCGACCGGTTTCGGGCCGAACTCGGAGCCGCTCGGGCCTCGCGTCCGCGGGAACGACCGCGCGAGTGAGGAGAAGTCGGGGCCGAGCGTCGGCTTCTCCTTGTCGGGGTGACAGTCGCGGCAGTCGACGGTGTTCGCGAACGGGTTGCGACGCGCGAGGAGATCGTTCGCGACGGGCTCGGGCGCCTTCTTCTCCTTCGCGACGCGCTCGAGGAACGAAGTCATCGAGCGGTTCATGCGCTCGTCGAAGTCGCGCTGGTTTTCGGCGCGCTCCCGATCGTGGAGCGCCTGGTACGTGGGGAGGCCACCGGTCGGCGTCGGGTCGTTCGCGATCGACCGCTCGCGCTGCGGCACGCGCGGCGCGACGGGCCGCCCCTCCTGAAGGTGTGTCTCGGTTCGCCGCCGCTCCGTCTCCTCGTTCGCCGGCTGCGGGTCGGCGTCGCCGCGCACCTTCGCGGGCTCGTTCCCCGTGACCCGATCGCGCGCGGTGGTCTCCTGGTCCGCCGCGCTCGACGGCGCCTCGTAGTCGTCGCCCTTCGCTTGCTTGGCTTCGGGCGCGCCCTTCGCGCCGGGAGAACCGCCAGGAGACGGGCCCCCGGCGCCGCCCTTGTCGCCGGACTCCTTCGGCGGCGGCGGCTTGGTCTGCTCTTCCTGCTTCTTCTTCTCGATGCGTTGGAGGACCAGCGCGATCCGGTCTTCCATCGTCGAGCCGAGGGGCAGCGCATTCACGGGCGGCATGTCGAGCGACTGCGAGTGCAACGCGCGCACCGCGACCGAAGTGGGCCAAACGACGTGTTCGATCGGCGCCGCTGTAGCACCCAGCCCTCGGACCTGGGACCTGTACGCCCGTGCTCCGACGTGTGCGTATGAAGGCCCGAGTTGGACCCGCACCGACCCGCGACGGGAAATCCCGTTTGAAACCAAGGTCTTGGACTGGTCGTCCAGCGCGCGCGGATTCGCACGCAACTCAGCACAACGAACGATCGATAATCTCCCAAAGGGAGCCGTTGCATGAGCCGCGTCGATGACAACAGCGACAACCGCCGCATCCGCGAGATGAACGAGGCGGCGCACGACAAGAAGATCCGCAACGAGAAGAAGAGCGCGGAGGCCCGCAGCGAACAGACGTTCCGCGAGGTCATGCAGAAGAAGTCGCGGGTCGAGACCGCGCAGCGCGACTCGACCAAGAAGGACACGAAGGACAAGACCACAGAGCAGGAGTCCGTCCTCGATCGCATCCGCAAGCGCGCGCCGAAGTCGAAGGTGGATCGCGATCGCCGCGCCGCCCTCCAACGCTCGATGCAAGGCGGCTTGCTCAAGAAGAACGCCCTCAAGGCCGGCGAGGACGCGCGCGCCGAATCCGCGCGCGCCGAAGAGCTCACCAACAAGTCCGAGCTCGAGCTCGAACACGTCGACAAGGAGACGCGCCGCGACGACGACTACGACAACGTGCGCACCGAGGAGAAGCAGGCCGAGGTCCTCCAAGAGTCGCACGGCGACGCGCCGACCGAACGCGCCGACCCCGACGGTCGCCGCCAACAACGCCAGGGCCAGGGCGGCTCGAAGGGGCAAGGCGACAACAACGCGCGCGCCGTCGAGGGGCCGCGCCGCAGCGGGCGCCCCGCGATCCCGCAGGAGGTCCTGCAACGCCTCGTCTCCGCGATCTACAAGGCGGTCAGCGCGGACGGGCGCACGAGCATGCAGATCACGCTCAAGGGCGGGAAGCTCGAGGGCGTCACCGTCAAGATCGACGCGAGCGGCGGCAAGGTGTCCTGCGAGTTCGGCAACTGCCCGAAGGACGTGAAGGCCATGCTCCAGAAGGGCCAGTCGGCGCTCGCAAAGGGACTCTCGCGCCGCGGCCTGAAGCTCGAGCGCCTCAGCGTCAAAGACTGAAGTCAGCCGCCAGCCAAAAGCCTCCAGCTCTCAGCAAGATCTCCTCGGCGGCGGCCCAGCTCCGGCCCGCTAGCCGCTGAAAACTGAAAGCTGAAAACTACCTAATCACCAGGATCGCGACGCCCACCACCGCCACGATCGCGCCCGCGACCGCGCGCGGCGACACGTGTTCCTTCTCGAAGATCCGCGCGAGCACCAACACGAAGATCGGGCTCGTCGCCGTGAGCGTCGCCGCGATGCCCGCGAGCGTGAGCTGCAGCGCGGCCATCGACAGCCACAACCCGAGGTACGTCGCGAACACCGTCGCGAGTACGACAAGGCCGAGGTCGCGCGGCCGCGAGGCCAACGCAACGACCTGCCCGACCGCGCGCGTGACGACGACCTGCACCAGGAGCCCGGCGGTTCCGAACGCGAGGCGCACCATCGTCAACGTCGCCGCGTCGAGCCCCGCGCCGCCGAGCTTCGCCGTCACGCTCCCCACCGACTGACACAACACCGCGACCGCGGCGAACGCGAGCCCGGGCGCGAGCGCTTCGCCCTGCGCGCCCGGACTCCGCTCGCGCAACACCCAGACGATGCCGGCCATCGTCACCGTCACGCCGAGGACCGCCCACACGCCGAACACCTCGTCGAGGATCGGCCACGCGAGCAGCGCCGTCGTCGGCGGGACCAACGCCCACGACAACATCGCGGGCCGCGCGCCGAGGCGATTGATCGCCGCGAAGAACGCGGAGTCCCCGACCGTGAGCCCGACGAACCCGGAGAACGCGAGCCAACCAAGCGCCTCGTTCGACAGCGCCGACGGCCACAACGTCCGGTGCATCACGAACACCGTCGCGGCGAGGAGCACGAGCCCGATCAATGTCTTCACGAAGTTGAGCGCGACGGGCCGCGTGACGCGACCGGCCCGCGCGAACAACAGGCTCGCCGCCGCCCACAGGACCGCGGCCCCGATCGCTGCGAGCTCACCCACGCTCGGTCGTTTATCAGGACGGGCGTTCGCCGCGAACCATCAAGGCGCGCCGGCGAACTGGAGCTCGAGGACCGCGCCGAACTGCGTCGGCACGGAGCGCAGCCCTTCGCCTTCGCCGTAGAAGCTGAGCTTTTCGTGGAGCTGGTGTTGCGCGCGCGCTTCGGGCGGCCCGGCGATCACTTCGGTCTCCCAGAGCACGAGGTGGTTCCCCGCATGGTAGCCGACGAAGCGCGTACGGACCTCGCGGCTCTCGACCTCGAGCCAGCCCTCGAGCGTGCCGGCGCCGACCTGCGTGATGACGAAGACGACCGACTCGCGGCGCCCCTCGCCGCGGTCGTAGACGATGTGACCGGCCCACTTCCCGCGCGAGAGGATCTGCGCGGGATCGAAGCGCGTCGGATCGTCGAGGTCGACCGCGCGGCGCTGCTCCATCGCGGCATGCACGAGGCGGATCGCCTCCGCGTCGTCCATGAACGCGTAGAACTGTTCGAGCGCGTACGACTCCGCCGCGCCGTACGCGCCGCCGTCCACGTGTTCGCGGAGCGTGTCGATCGGCTCGGGTTGCAGCAACACGTAGCCCGCCGCCGCGGCGCCCGCCAACGCGACGATCCCGAGGACCGCGAATCCACCGCCCCGACGCGACGGCGCCGCGGCGCTCGCGAGTAACGTCCCGGTCCCGGAGTACGATCCCGACTGGAACGTGTGCGCGCCGACGGGGTCCGGACTGGTCGTCTCCGTGCGGAGCCGCTCGAGGTCCGAACGCATCGCGCGCGCGGTCGGGTAGCGCTGGTCCGGCGCGCGGGTCGTCGCGCGCATCAGGATCGGCGCGAGCTCCGAGGACGGCGCGTCGCCCACGAGGTCCCTCAGCAACACGCCGACCGCGAAGACGTCGGTCTGCGCCTGCGCGGGCATCGCATGCAACAGCTCGGGCGCGGTGCGATCCGGATCCGCGTCGGCCGGCGCGCCCCCGACGAACGCGAACCCCGACACGAAGACCGACGCCCCGTCCCAGGTGATCCAGCCCGCCTCGAGCGCGCCGTGGATCGCGCCCAGCCCGTGCATCGCGCCGAGCACGTCGAGCAACGAAGCGACGATCGCGACCGCCTCGGGCTCCGAGACGCGGCCGCTCGCGCGCAGTCGTTGGTCGAGCGGCTCTCCGTGGCGCGCTTCGGTGACGAGGTAACAGGTGCCGTCCGCGTCGACGCCGAAGTCGATCACGCCCAGCGCCTCCACGTTCGCCAACGCGTTCGACGTCGCGAGGAAGCGACGCGGATCGTCGACGACGGGGACGTAGATGCGGACCGGCTTCTCGAGCGTGGTGTGGAGCGCGTCGTATGCGGTGCCCCGCGCGCCGCGACGCAGCGGGCGTACCACTTGGTACTTACCGTCGAGGACGCGCCCCTCCACGGGGGACAGCATACCAAGCGGCCGTGTTCAGCGCGCCGTCACCAACATGTTCGCGACACACATCTCGTCGCCTGTGCCCTCACCCCAGTTCACATCCACCGGCTCGCCGCCGCGGTCCTGGTTACGCGCGGAGTTGTCGAAGACACACTTCAGCGACAGCTCGTCTCCATCCAAGACTTCGAGCGGCTCGGACAACACGTACTGTCGCTGCCAGTTGAAGTCCCAGCGCTCGATCTCGAGGAACGACTTCTCGAGCCCGCGCCGCACGCGCGCGACGCGCCCGGACTCCCCGAGCTGGTGCATGTGGAACATGACGGCGTGGACGTCGAAGCCGTTGTCGAACGGCAGCGACTCTCCCGCGACGAGATCGAAGAAGTCGCGCGGGTCCTCCTCGATGCCGTGCTCGACCGCCGCTTCGCCCGCGGGGATCTGCATGAAGCCGAGCGGCCACGAAACGTCGAGGAACGGCGCGTACCAACCTTCGCGCTCGACGGAGTCCGCGAGCGAGAAGACCAACCGGCTCTGATCGGGCGCCGGGTCTTCGGACACCACGTTGTAGTGCATCTGGATCACGACGGTGGAGCCCGGCTTCACGCGGATGCCGATGCCGTTCGGGTACACGTTGCCGCTCTGCCCGGGGAGCCACGCGCCGAGCTGCACGATCGGGATCGCTTCGCGCCCGCCGGACGGTCCGCCGAAGCACTCGTACCCGGGCGTCTCGTCCTCGTCGTTCCAGACGAACGGCTTGTCGGCATTCGCGGGCGGCAAGATGAACACGCCGACGTGGTGGACGATCTCCAGGTTCCCCGGCATCACCGACAGCGCCGTCACGAACTTCTCCGTCGTCTCCGTCCAACGCACCGGGAAGCAGCGGTAGTCGTCCGGCCGCCCGCTCGGCACGTACGGTTCGGGGAGTTGGAGCTCGAGGTCCACGCCGGGGAACGCGGGCTCGACCGGCGGGAGCGGATCGCCGGGTGACGCGGCGTCGCCCATCTCCATGCCCTGCTCGACCCAGTCCACGATCTTCGCGATCTGTTCGTCCGAGAGGGAGACGTCGCCGGCGTAGCTCACGTCGGACGGCCCCGCGGACCACGGCGGCATCTGGCGCGAGGAGACGGCGGCGGCGACCGCCGGACCGAACGCCTTCACCTTCTCGAAGTCGTCGAGCGCGAACGGCGCGATCGCGCCCTCCGCGTGGCAGCTGATGCAA
>JAUHYN010000316.1 GCA_030426505.1 bacterium
GAGGCGGTTGTTGCCGGCGGCGGCCTTCAGCACGTCGCCCGCGTGGCTCAGCGCCGAGAAGAGGATGTCCTTCGACTTGCGGCCGGGCTGCGGCGTCGCGAGGACCTTGTCGAGCTTCGCGGTCTGTACGAGCTGGTCGACGATCGGGCCGAGGAGCGAGAGCTCGGCCTTCGACAGGCCGTTGTTGAGGCCGTCCTTGCGCGCGGCGCCGTCGGCGGCGTCGAGCATCGTCGCGAGGAACTCGCGGCCGGCCTTCACGTCGGCCGACGTGACGGTCCCGCCGATGCCCTCGGCGGCCTGGAGCTCACCGAAGACGCTGCCGATGAGGTTCGCCACGTCCTGGCGGCCCTCGGCGTAAGCGGCGGCCTTGGCGGCCTTCACTTCGGCGCCCGAGAAGCGCTTGTCGCCGGACTGATCCGCGACGGCCTTCGCGATGTGATCGTAAGCAGCGAGGACGGTTTTGTGAGCGATGCGTGCCATGGTGACTTTCTCCCTTTGGTGTTTCGTTCTTGGTTAGGTGCGTGAGTGGTGAGCGCTACATGTTGGCGGCGCGGAGCGCGACCATGCCCTGCGGCATCTCGAGCAAGCGCCCGAGGCGTCCCAGCAAGGACACGTCGCCTTCGAAGTAGCAGCCTTTGTCCGGTTCGATCTCTTCGCCGGCCAGGAACCGAGCGAAGGTGTCCTTCTTGAAGCCCGCGACGAGATCGGCGCCGAAGTTCGTCTCCGCCGTCACGGCCCGACCGACGTCCTTCTCGCCGAAGCGGATCGTCCATGAGCCCACTTCGTAGACCCAGAAACAGATCGTGCCGCGGTGACGCTGATACGCCATGCGGTTCTTGGCGATCATCGCCGGCACGACCCGCTCGAAGAAGTCGGTCGCGGTGAACTGATCCTCGGGGGCGACGGTGCGACGCGCCTTCGTCCTGCGGCGAGCGCCTTCCGGCTTCCTGAAATTCGACCTCATCGCGTCGGCTCCCCCGGTTCTCTCGTGCCTCTCGCGGGTCCCTCCTGGGACGGCCCCGACAGGCAACGATGGTTATCGGGTCCCCTCTCGAGATGTTGTGCGATTCTGCCTACACCTGAACACAAAGGGTTTGGATCCACCTCGACGCGCCGCGTCAGGCGTCGACGGGATCAGTGCCAAACGCCGAGAGACAGGAGGATATTCGTGTAGCGGGAGGCGAGGTCGACCGCCCAGGTCGCGCGCCACGGGATGATGAACTCGAAGAGGTAGAGGTCCATCCCGGCGGTGACGTGGTGGCGGCCATCGGTCTCAGCGAACCGCGAGGGCTCGTAGTAGTAGCCGAGCCGGCCGCGCATCCGGTTCTCCCAGAACTCGCTGTCGGCGCCAAGCCGCACGCTGACCGAGACGTCTTCGCCGGCGACCTGGAGGGTGTCGGTGGCCCACGCTTCGAAGCCCGTCGCCTTGTCGCTCGCGCCCGTGAACACGAGGTCACCCGAGAGGGTCACGTAGCGGCGTGCGCGGTTCACGGCGGCGCGCCCCTGTACGCCGCCGAAGCTGCGGTTGTAGTTCTTCCACCTCGGCCCGATCGTCCCGGAGAGGCCGAGCGTCACCTGCCACGGCACTTCGAGGCCGCGCACGAGCGTCACGCCGTCGGGCGCGGCGTCGACGAGGACCTCGCGCTGCCCGTAGATCAGCCCGGTCGAGAACGACGCGCCCGCGCGGATCGGCAGGCCCTCCGGTCGCACGATCGCGCCGCCGGTGAAGCCGATGCCGGAGAGGCGCAGCAGATCCACGTTCTCCTCCAGCGTCGCGATCGCGAACTGGACGCCGCCGCCGACGACGAGCTGCCCGTTGAAGAAGTTGTAGCCCGCGGTCGGCGCGAGCTGGATCGCCGTGTACGAGCGCCCCTCGTCCAGGAAGCTGTAGCTGACCGCGGAGGCCGTGAAGCCGACGCCGAGCCGTCCGAAGTTCAACGCGAGCGCGGTGGAGATCTCGGCGATGTCGTCGCCGCCGGCGTCGTCGGTGGAGAGGCCGTTGTTCTCCAGGTCGATGCGGAACGGGACGACCTGCGTGAAGAAGCCGTCGATCTCGAAGTCCCAGTCGAAGAACGTGTCCGGGTTGTACTCGTAGCGATTGGCGACGGCGGCCGGGTTGAACTGCTGCGCACCCGCGCCCGCCGCCATACTGGTGACGGCGCCCGCCATACCTACGATCTGCGCGGGGCCCGTGACGGGGCCGCGGGTGATCTCGACCGCGTAGGAGTCGTCGAGCTGTTGGGCCTGGGCCGTGGTCGCGAAGAGCGCGACGACGACGGCCGCGAACGTTCCGATCCGCGCGGGGCGACGCACCCGCCTACCCAATACGAAACGCGGGGCAGGAACAAGTCCCGAGCGCGCCGTCACGCCCCCGATCAGGTACGACGGATCTTGTCGGCGTAGGCGAGGATGGCCCGGACGTATTCGTCGTTCGGGTTGTACGCCCGGAACGCCTTCGCGCGCGCGTCGCGGTCGCCGCGCCGGTAGCCGTGGACCACGAGGTAGTTCGCCGTGCTCGCGACGGCGTCGGGGATCCTCGAAAGATCCACCACGCCGTCCTCGTCACCGTCGACCGCCCACTTCAGGCTCGCCGGCATGAACTGGGTGATGCCGATGGCGCCGGCCCACGAGCCCTTGAAGCTCAGCGGGTCCATCTCGCGGGAGCGCGCGTACTTGAGGAGCGTCGCGAGGTTCCGCACCGCGTAGCGCACGCGCTTCTTGATGCGCTTCGCGTTCTTCTTGCGGGAGACGGCGCCCTTCGTGTCGTAGTCGCCGCGCTTGTCCGCGAGCTCGCCCATCTTCGCGAGGTACGCCATGTTCGCGACGAACACCTGCCCGACCACGAACGATCCCTGCACCTCGCCGAAGCGCGACTCGGTGTTCATCATCGCGAGCAGGTCTTCGATGCTGACGTCGTACTTCGCGCTCACGCGCTCGAGGACCTTGGCGTGGTCGACGCGGAACTTCCGGCCGAGCGCCAACCGCGACTTCGAAGTGAGGATGTGCATCACGCTCCGCACGCGCTTGCTCTGACGCTTGGGCGACAGCGGCGACGCGTACTTCTCGACCCACTCCAGCTCCTTGCCGCTGACCTTCACGCGCCCGAGGAACGCGTCGACCTCCTCCTTGCTGAGTTTTGCGTTGCCGCTGGAGGCGTCGGGCTTCGCGGCGGCCGCGACGAGGGCCTTGTATTCGGGGGTCTTCGCGAACCAGGCGAGGTCGAACGGGGCGACCTCGGGGCTCGCGCCGACCGCGAGCGTGGCGAGGAACAGATAGGGCGTCACCGCACCAGGTGTGCCGTGGGCGGGATCGCCGCGCAAGTCCGGGCCGCGCACGCGCTTGCAACCACCTGAAAGCGCCGCCGCGACACCGCGCGCCGATACGTTCGTCATGAGCAATCGCATCGACAAGATGACCGACTTCGAAGTCGTGTCCCAGTACCGCATGTACGCGTCCCGTCCGCGCTCCCGAGGCAACATGAGCGTCAACGACAGGAACCGCGCCAAGTTCGAGCTGGAGCTGAAGAAGCGCGGGATCGAGACGTGGTCCAACACCAGCTCGGGCCTCGGCTACGACAAGAACATCGGCCGCATCCGCTACAAGGACGGCTCGGTGCTCGAGAACAAGAAGCGAGGCCGCTGATGTCCGGGGCCTGGGGACCCGAGGTCCACCCGATCATCGGCGCGCTCTGGGACGAGCTGGACGTCGGCTACGTCGCGCCGGACGAGGTCGTCGACGGGCTCCGCGAGGTGGTCGCGTCCATCGACGATCCCGAGGAGCGCTTCGACGCGGTGCTGTGCGTGCTGCTGTTCGTCGACCACGTCCACGAGGAAGGCTTTTCGGACGCGGCCGATCGAATCCGCCGCATCGCGGACGGCGATCCGGAGGCGCACGCGCACTGGCGGCGCGTGTTCGCGGCGAAGGCGACCCACGACGCGGAGGTCGCCGCGGAGCAGCTCGCCCCGAGCGCCGCGAAGGACTTCGAGAACCGAAACGCGGGCGCCGGGATCAACGCGATGCTGGCGATTCGCGCCGGGCGATGAGCGAAGAGAGGAGACGACCATGCCGTTGAAGAACACTTCGAGGAACAAGGCGCCCGTGCGGCGGACGCCGAACGACTACGAGGCCGGCCCGTTGCCGCAGTGGGCGAAGAACCTCGAGAACCAGATGAAGGCACACGGGGGCTACAACCCGCACCGCACCGTCCCCGGCTCGAAGTTGCACCGACGCTTCGCGGACGGGCAGCGCAAGATCGACGACTTCAAGCGGAGGAGCCGCAACCAACAGTGGGCGAAGGACTACACGATCCGGAAGCGCTAGAGACTCCTACGGACACGACGAAGGACACGTCACGTCCGAACGGCGCACGCAGTAACACGTCGCGCGGTCGTCCAGGACGACGACCGCCGTGACGATCCCCGCCGCCGCGACCACCGCGACGCCACCCCAGAACCACGGCTGCTCCAAGATCGTCGGCGCGGCTTCGAGCGCGAGCGCGACGTCGCGGCGCTCTTCGGGCGCGAGCGTCACTTCGATCGTCTGCGTCGTGAAGTCCTCGCGCGACGCGGTGATCCGGTACGTACCCGGCGGCACCACGGCCTCGATCCCCGGGCGCACGGGCGTCGCCCCCGAGGGCTCCACGAGCAACACCGCGTCGGCGGGCGTCACGCCGACGGCGAGGCGCGCGTTCCTCGGGTGACCGGCGGCGTCGAAGGCCTGCGCAGCGAACGCGCGGACGGTCGGCGCGGGGCCCCCCTCGGCGCGGCCCGCGTGCGAAGCGATCGCGCGGCGCGCGGCGACGTCGATCAGGCGGAGATCCACGAGCCCCGAGCCCTGGTCGATCAACACGAGTCCGACCAGATCGGCGCGCACCGCGTGGACCCGGTCCGCGACGCACCCCACGTCCGATCCACAGCGGCGCACCCGGGCCTCGATGTCGTCCGCGAGGACGAACCGCTCCTCGGCCGTGATGAGGCGGAGCGCAGCGCGATCCCGCGCAGCCTGGGCGATCGCCTCGTCCACCTGGTTTCGCAACGCGGGCGTCGGGTCGGTCACGAAGAGCGTGAGGAACATCGCCGCCTTCAGCGCCACGCCGCCATCATCGACGGGGACGATCCTCGTGACAACGCGCGTCGCCCGGCGTACGCTGCGGTTCGTGCGGCGAATCCTCGCCAGTCTCCTCGCCCTGTGGGCCATCGTCGCGACCACCGGCGTCGACGCGACGGTCTACTTCTGCGCGGGGATGCAGGAGGTCAGCCAGCACCCGTGCTGCGCGGACGATGAGCCGCCCGCACACGACACGATCGAGGCCCCGGGGCGCGCGTGCTGCGCGGCGGCCCACCTCGACCAGGACGAGACCACCACCTTCGAGTCCCAGCCGTTGCGCGTCGCCGTCGCGGTCCAGGTGACGGACGCGCCCGCGGCGCCCGTGTTCGCCTCGGTGCTCGGCCGCGCGCACGCCCGCGCGCGCGCACCGCCGGGCGGTCCACCGCTCTATCTCGCCCACGAAGCCTTCCTGATCTGAGTTCGGCCTCCCGGTCCACCGAGGTCCGTCCGCCGGGGTCCGTCCCCGGTGACGCGCACTCGCTCGTTCGCGACGAATGGAGGCACCCGTGGTGTTCATCACGATGGGCGCGGTCGTCTGTGCGGCCGTCGCCACGTCCACCCCGACCCTGGGCCGAAGCGCGCTCATCGCGCAGGTCCAGGCCGACAACCCGAGGCTGAAGGCGGCGTCCCACGCCGAAGTCGAAGCCCGCTACCGCGCCGACGGCGCCGGCGCCTGGCCCGATCCCACGATCGGCTACCGGTTCTCGCCGCCGAGCATCTTCGACGACCGCGTCCGCTACGGACAGGCGATCGACGTGCAGCAGCGTATCCCCTGGTTCGGCAAACGCGGCCAGGAGTCCGACGCCGCGCGCGCGTCGATCGAAGCCGTAGAGGCGTCGACCGAAGCGCTCGCGCTCGACCTCGCGTTCGAGACGTCGCGGATCTTCGACGAGATCGCGTACCTCGTGCATGCGCGGGACATCTACGCGCAGCACATCGAGCTCCTCGAGACGCTGCGCGCCACCGCCGACGCGCGCTACGCGACGGGGCAAGCGCTGAGGCAAGACGTCTTGCGCGCGGAGGCGGCGCTGCTGCACACGCGGCACCGGCTGATCGACCTCGCGAGCCAGCAGGCCGTGCTCGTCGCACGCATCAACGCGCTGATGCACCGACCGGCGGACGCGGCGCTCCCTCCGCTCGACGATCAACCGCTCGTCGCGCTCCCGCCCGAGGCCGAGCGCACGCGGCCCGAGCTGCGACGGATCGACGCGACGCTGCGCGCGTCCACCGCGCGCGCCAAGTCCGCGCGGCTCGACTACTTCCCGGACCTCATGGTGGGCGGGACGTACAGCTCGATGTGGGCGCAGCTGTCGCACCGGTTCATGGTCGGCGTCGCGATTCAGATCCCGCTCGCGATCGGGCGACGCGAAGCGCGCGAAGAGGAAGTCGCGGCCGAGCAGCGCCGCCTCGCCGACGAGCGGCGCGCGGTCGAAGACGACCTCGCGTACGAGCTCGACGCCGCGGTCACGCGGGTCGATGCCGCGAAGCGCGTCGTCGAACTCTACGACGGTGAGCTCCTCGGCCTCGCGCGCGAGCGCGTCGCCGCGGCGCAGTCCGAGTTGGAGTCCGGCCTCGGGAGCTTCACGGGCGTCATCGACGCCCAGCGCGAGCTCTTGAACCTGTCCCTGGAACGACACCGCGCCGAAGCGGACATGTCGATCGCCGCCGCCCGCGCGTGGCGCGCCGCCGGGTCGATCCCCGGCGAGAAGGAGTGAGCCATGCGTACGGCCATCCTCATCATCGCTTCTCTCTCGATCGCGAGCCCGGCGCTCGGGCAACCCGCTTCGCAGCCCGCGTCCCAGCCAGCGCACGATCACGCCGAGCACACCGCGCACGCGGGACACGACGCCGTCGCGCACTACACCTGCCCGATGCACCCGTCAGTGAAGAGCGCCACGCCCGGCAAGTGCCCGATCTGCGGGATGCCGCTCGTCGCGGTGAAGCAGTCGGAGCTCGAGAGCGGCACGGTCGTGATCGACTCCGCCACGCGCAAGAACGTGGGGATTCGGATCGGCACCGTCGAGCGTAAGCCCATGACGCGGAAGATCCGCGCGTACGCTCAGGTCGAGTACGACGACGCGAAGCTCTTCGACGTCGCACCGCGCGTACACGGATGGGTCGTCGCGCTCGCCGCAAAGGTGTCGGGTCAGCGCGTCGTGCGCGGTCAGGTCCTGTGTACGCTGTACAGCCCGGACGTCTACGCGGCCGAGCTCCAGCTCCTCGACGTCCTCGCGCGCGGCGCGGACCGGCGCTCCCTCGCGACATTCGAGCGAAAGCTCGAGCTACTCGGCGTCGCGAAGCGCGACATCGAAGCGCTCCGCAAGCGCCGCACGCCGCACGAGGCGATCCCGATCCGCGCGCCCGTCACCGGATACGTCATCGACAAGAACGTCGTCGAAGGCACGCACGCCGACGCCGGGACGCGCCTGTTCCGCGTGGCCTCGCTCGACGAAGTCTGGGTCGAGGCGAAGCTGTTCGAGAAGGACGCGTCACTCGTCGCGGTCGACCAGGAGGTCACGGTGGAGCTCGCGCAGATCTCGGGGCACGCCGCGAAGGGGCGCGTCGTGCAGGTGCTCCCGTACTTGGATCGCAGCGCGCGCGCGGTCGTGGCGCGCATCGCGCTCGACAACCCGGACGGCCTCTACAAACCCGGCATGTACGCCGACGCCACGATCGAGGTGCCGCTCGGCGAGGTGTTGAGCGTCCCGGAGGACGCCGTCCTCTACGCGGGGCGGACGCGCCTCGTCTTCGTCGCGAAGGACGGCGATCGCCTCACGCCGGTCGAGGTCGAAGTCGGGCACCGCTCGGACGGGTTCATCGAGGTCCGAAGCGGGCTCGAGGCCGGCGACCGGGTCGTCGTCTCCGGCAACTTCCTGGTCGCGGCGGAGAGTCGGCTGAAGTCCGCAGCGCGCTACTGGGGCGGCGGCGATGACTAAGCTGATCGCCGCCGTCATCGAGCGGTGCGCGCGCGCGCCGTGGTCGACGCTCGCGTTCGTGGCCGCGCTCCTGTTGTGGGCGGGCTACTCGATCCGCGACACGAAGCTCGACGCGATCCCGGATCTTTCGGACACGCAGGTGATCATCCTGACGGAGTGGCCGGGGCGCAGCCCGGATCTCGTCGAGGACCAGATCACCTATCCGATCTCCTCGTCGTTGCTCGCGGCGCCCGGTGTTCGGTTCGTGCGCGGGCAGTCGTTCTTCGGGCTGTCGTTCGTGTACGTCATCTTCGAGGACGGCACGGACCTGTACTGGGCGCGGAGCC
>JAUHYN010000317.1 GCA_030426505.1 bacterium
CCGGTCGTGTCGATCGTCGACACCAACTGCGACCCGGACCTGATCGACTACGTCATCCCGGGCAACGACGACGCGATCCGCTCGATCAAGCTCTTCACGGCCAACATCGCCGACGCCTGCATCGAGGGCGCGACGAAGTACCAGGAGAGCCTCTCCACGCCGAAGGCCGAGGACAAGAAGGCCGCCGAGCCGGAGAAGAAGCCGGAGCAGACCGGTGGCCCGGAGGTCGAGGTCGTGGCGCGGCCGACGGCCGACAAGAAGGGCGAGAAGCCGGAGGCCGAGGCCTCGGCGACGCCCGCGAGCTGATCGGCTCCAACCCGCACTCCTCAAGAACTGACTGGATATCGAAGGACGAGACGAACGATGGCGACGGTGACCGCAAAAGATGTGAAGGCCCTCCGCGACCGCACGGCCGCGGGGATGATGGACTGCAAGAAGGCGCTCCAGGAGAACGACGGCGACATGGACAAGGCCGCCGAGTGGCTCCGGAAGAAGGGCCTGTCGGAGAAGGACAAGAAGTCCGGTCGCGTGGCGGCCGAGGGCACCGTCCACTCCTACATCCACATGGGCGGCAAGCTCGGTGTGCTGGTCGAGGTGAACTGCGAGTCCGACTTCGTGGCGCGCGGCGACGACTTCAACGACTTCGTGAAGGAAGTCGCGATGCAGATCGCCGCGGCGAGCCCGCGTTGGATCAAGCGCGAAGACGTGCCGGCGGACGAGCTCGCCAAGGAGGCCGAGATCTTCAAGGCGCAGGTCATCGAGCAGGGCAAGCCGGAGAAGATCGCCGACAAGATCGTCGAGGGTAAGGTGAACAAGTGGTACTCCGAGGTCTGCCTCATGGAGCAGCCCTGGGTGAAGGAGGCCAAGATGTCGGTCGAGGATCTGCGTGCGAACGTGGTCCAGAAGACCGGCGAGAACGTCACCATCCGGCGCTTCACGCGTTACGTCCTCGGTGAGGGCATCGAGAAGAAGAAGGAGAACCTCGCGGAAGAGGTGGCGAAGATGAACGACGCCGCCCGCGCGAGCTGATTTGAGTCCTACCCAACCGGTCCGCGGTCGGGTAAACAGGGCGCGATGACTCGAGTGACCTTCGGAACCTTCTCGCTCGACGCGCCCAACGCCTGGACGCTGTCGTCGATCATCCTCGCGGGGCCGGTCGACGACACGCCGGGTCAGGGGATGCTGACGACGAAGGCCGTTCAGCCCTTCCAACGCAACCTCATCACCACCCTCGAGCAGGTCTCCGCGAAGGAGACCCCGGAGTCGTACGTCGAGCGGCAGATCCAAGGGCTGCGCGAGGCGAACGTCCCGCGCGAACAGATCGGGTCCAATGAGCGCGTGGAGATCGAGGGCGGGCACCCCGCGCTCCTCACCGAGCAGGTCATCGTCGGGGCGGGCGGTGAGCGGGTGCGTCAGATGCAGCTCGTGGTCATCAAGGGCGGTATCGCGTACACGGTCATCGCGTCGCACCTCGACGGGGCCTCGTTCGAGCGCGTCCGCAAGGAGTTCCGCTCGATGCTGCTCAGCTTCAGCTGAGCCTCACTTGCCAGGGGCCTGCGCGAAACGCTTTAATGAAAAGCGTCGTGGGTCGCCTCTTCGCCAGGCAGGAGTTTCGGGCTTCGTGGCTCATCCGCGTGGCCGTCCTGTTGGCGCTCCTCATCTGGTTAGGGATAGGCCTGATCGCCGCGGCCGCGGGCGGGATGCCGATGTACGCGTTCGTCTCGATCGCGTTCTTCGTCGCGTTCTTCCTGGTCTTCGTCTTCTACTACTGGAGCATGGCCTACGTCGTCGACGAGTACGGCGTGACGATCCGCGGCGCGACCGACTTCTCGCACTTCCCGTGGGAGGACATCGTCCACGTGAAGTGGTCGCAGATCCCGCTCGGCGGCTACTACATCACGACCAAGCGGGGCGGCTTCGTCCTGTCGAACTTCATCCGCGGGCGCGAGACCCTCGTCGAGTTGATCATCGCGCGCGCTGGGCTGTTCCCCGTCTGACTTCGAACCAGTAGACTCCCGCCGCGATGGCGGTCTGGCCCCTCGTCCTGCTGCTGAGCTTCGCTCAGACCGGCGACGATCCGCCGCCGCCCGACTCCAAGACCTTCGACATCGGCTTCGGCGAAACCGAGCCCGAGCCCGAGCCCGACGCAATCGAGGTCGAGCCCGAGGCGACGGAGGCCGAGCCCGCGGACGAAGAGGACCTCCCCGAGGGCGACGCGCCGCCGATCGTCGCCGAGCCCCCGCCCGCGCCGATCCCGAGCGCGCCCGCGGCGCTCGTGATCCTGGTCCCGACCAAGTCCGAGGACTGGGAGCGAGGCCACCGCATCGCGCGGGCCACGACGACCAAGCTCGCGGCGCAGCGGGACCTCCGCGCGACGACCCTCGTCGCGCAGCTCGATCCCGAGGCGACGCGCGCCGTCGCGCGCGCGACCATCGAAGGCGCGAAGGACGCGATCGACGACGGCATCCGCGCCTTCGAAGAGCTCGACCTCGAGAACGCCGGCGCGCAGCTCGAGATCGGCGTGAACCAGATGCTCTCGTACGCCGACGTGCTCACGCCCGAGGAGCGCGAGGTGCTCGACACCGCCATCTTCGCGTACGGCGCGACGGTCCTCTTCGAGGGCCAGTCCGTCCTCGCCAACGCGATCTTCGTCGCGCTCGCCGTGACCACGCCGGACTTCGAGCCGTCCGACGCGCGCTATCCGTCCAACGTCCTCGCGCGCTACCGCGCGATTGTCGCGGGCGTCCCTTCGCGCGCGACCGGGACCCTGCAGGTCGACTCGGTCCCGTCGGGCGCCGCGGTGTTCGTCGACGACACGTTCAAGGGCTTCGCGCCGCTGCAGATCGCCGGCCTCCCGGACGGCTGGCACCAGGTCCGCGCCGCCCGCGTCGGCTACCACCCGTACGGCACCCTCGCGCCGGTGCGCGGCGAGGTGACGTCTTCGGTGCAGCTCGAGCTCGAGGCCACCGACGTCGCACCCCGCGTGCAGCGCCTCGCCCCCACCCTCAGCGGTGACCGCGCGGCCATCGAGGCGCTGAAGGCCGAGCTCGACGTCGAGGCCCTCATGGTCTTGCGCTACTCCACGCTGCTGTCCGGCGATCGCGTCGAGGGTCAGCTCCTCGTCACGGGCGAGGCGCCGCTCGCGATCGGCCCGACCACGATCGTCCCGGACCCCGAGGTGGCGAGCGCGACCATCCTCGCCGCGTTCGAGGCCAAGCGGACCGCCGCGACGGCCGTCGTGGCCGAGGCGCTGACGCCCGAGGGCCCGAGCGACTCCGTGACCGACCGCTGGTGGTTCTGGGCCACGGTCGGGGGTGTGGTCGTCGCGGCCGCAGCGGCCGGCACGGTCGCCGCCGTCGCCGCGTCCGGCTCGGGCGGACCACCGTCGAACCGTACCGTGGTGCTCGGGTTCTGACCGGGTAACGATCTTCCCACCTTCGTGCGACAATCCGGACGCCCCGCGATGGAACGAAGTTCGCAACCCGCGTCGCCCGACATGCAAGCGGCCGCCGTCGAACCCTCCACGCCCCAGCTCGCCCTCGAACAGGCCATCCGCAGGATCGGCCGCGTCGTCCGCGGTAAGGACGAAGTCGTCCGCCTCGCCCTCGTCGGCTTCCTCGCGCGCGGCCATGTGTTGCTCGAGGACGTCCCGGGCGTCGGCAAGACGACCCTCGCGCGCGCGCTCGCCCGCGCGATCGGCGGCTCGTTCAACCGGGTCCAGCTCACGGCGGACCTCCTCCCCGCCGACATCGTGGGCGGGCCGGTCCTCGACGAGGGGCGCCAGTCGCTCAGCTTCCGCCCGGGCCCGATCTTCGCGAACGTCGTGCTCGCGGACGAGCTCAACCGCGCGACGCCCCGCACGCAGAGCGGGCTGCTGGAGGCGATGGCCGAGCGCTCCGTCTCGGTCGACGGCACCACGCACGTCCTCCCGGATCCGTTCCTCGTCGTCGCGACGCAGAACCCGGTCGAACACCACGGCGTCTACGTGTTGCCGCAGTCGCAGCTCGACCGCTTCCTGATCCGCACCGCGATCGGCTACCCGAGCGATGAGATCGAGCAGCGCCTCCTCCTCGGCGAGGACCTCGAAGACGTCGAATCGATCGAGCCCGCGTTCGGCGCGCAGACCGCGCACGCGTTGTTCGAAGCCGTCGACGCCGTGACGATCTCGCCGGACGTCGTGAAGTACCTCCAGGCGATCGTCCGCGCCACGCGCGAGAGCTCCGCGCTCGAGACCGGCGTGTCGACGCGTGGCGCGATCTGGTATTCGCGCGCGGTCCGCGCCCGCGCGATCCTCGACGGCCGCCGCTTCGTCACCCCGGACGACGTGAAAGAGCTCGCGGTCCCCGTCTGCGCCCACCGCGTGGCGATCCGGGGCGACGACCGCGCGCCTCGCGCGGAGTCCGAGGCGATCCTCTCCGAGCTCGTCGACGCGATCGACGTCCCGGTCTGAGGCCCGCCGTGCGTGGCGTGGTCCGCTACCTCGATCGTTGGATTCACCCGCCGCGGCGCGCGTTCCCCACGCGCGCGGGGTGGTTCGTGTTCCTGTCGCCGTTCGTCCTCGGGACGGCGGCGATCACCGCGAGCAACAACCTGCTGTTCATCCTCCTCGGCGCGACGCTCGGGACGATCGTGCTCTCCGGGATCCTCTCCGAGCGCAACGTCACCGGCGTGCGCACGCGCATTCGCCCGGTGGGTCCCGCCTACGCCGGGGAGCCCGCGCGCCTCGAAGTGGTGCTCGAGCGCGAGGACGACAAGACCGGCTACGCGTTCACCGTCCACGAGCGCGCGCACTCCATCTGGCAGCCGTGGAAGAGCTGGGGGAAGAGAGCGCCGGACGTCCTCGTCGCGAACGTACCGCTCCTCGAGCGAGGCCGCGCGAAGGTGATCGCGTCGCGTCGCTTCGACCGGCGTGGCCGCGCGAAGCTCGCGCGCTTGGAGTTGTCGACGACGTTCCCGTTCGACCTCGTCCACAAGACGCGCGACGTGGACGTGGACGTCGAGGTCTTCGTGCGGCCGCGACGCATCGACGTCGCGCGGGTGCTCGTCGAGCCGCGAAGCCGCCTCGGCGACGGCGACCTCCACCAGCGCCGCGGCGCGGGCCTCGAGGTGTACGGCCTGCGCGAGCGCAAGGAGTTCGAGGATCGTCGCCGCGTCCACGCGCGTCGATCGATGGCGCTCGGTCGCGACGTCATCATCGAGACCTCCGGCATCGCCCGCCCTGTCGCGTGGATCGGCGTGGCGCTCGAGGGCGCCTCCGAGGAGGCCGTCGAACGCACGCTCGAACACGCGCAAGCCGCCTTGCTCGCGTGGGACGCCGACGGGCGGAGCGTCGGGCTGTGCCTCGGTGAAGACGTCTACGAGCCCGGCGCCGCCTCCATCGATCGGCTCCTCGACCTGATCGCGCGCGCGGCGCCGGACGCCAAGCTCGCCGACGCGCGCACCCTCCCGTCGACCTGGCTCGTCGCCTCGGGCGCGCGCGCCCCGGTGCAGGCCAAGGAGGTGCTCGTCGTTCAGGACGACGGCGCGATCCGGGTCCTCGCGACTTCGGAGGCGGCGTGACGGTCGCGCGGGTCCACAAGCTCGCGCTGACCGCGGCGGTTACGGTCGCGCTCTTCGGCATGTTGCAGGGCTCACCGCGGCTCGCGTTGGCGGCGGTCGCGACGATGGCGATCGCGTGGGCGACCGCTTCGCGCCTTCACCGCCGGCGCCCCGGTTGGCTCCACGTCGCCGTGCATGCGGCTACGGTGGTGTTGCTCTTCCTCGCGATCGCGGTGTTCCGCGAAGAGCGGATCGACGGCGCGCTCTTGATCGTGATGCTCGGCGTCGCGAATCGCTTCCTGTTGCGCGGTGGGCACCGCGACGATCTGATCTTGGTGGGCGCCGCCGCCGTGCTCGTGGCGGCGACGACCACGATCACCCCGGGCCTCCCGTTCGTGTTGATCGTCAGCGGCTTCGTCCCGACGGCGCTGTGGGCGCTGTGGTCGGCGACGCTCCTCGCGAGCCACCCGGACGTCGGTCGGCGCCCCGCGCCCAAACAGATGCGCACGATCGCGATGTGGAGCCTCGGGCTGATGGTGACCGGCTTCGGCGTCGTCGCGTTGCTCCCGCGCTATCACTTCTCGCGCCTCCTCTCGCCGGGCTACTTCATGCAGCTCGCCGGAGCGACGCGTTCGATGGATCTGCAAGTGGGCGGCGTGCGGCCCCCGGGCGGGGGCGCGGCGGTGCTCCAGATCGACGTGGCCGACGGGGTCGGCTCGGGCCGCGTCGAGGGGCTCTACGCTCGCCTGTTCGCGTTGCCGGTCTTCGACGGGCGGTCGTTTTCCGAGGGGGAGGGCGGTCGCACGCGCCCGGTTTACCCGCGCGACGCGCAGTACCACGGCCGCGTGGATCCCGATCTGGAGCCCGAGGACGGCCCGAGCGTGGTGCGGTTGTCGCTCGAACGCATGACGCGCATCGGTCGGCAGCACCCGGTCGCGGCGCTCGGCCGCACCGGCCCGTCGTACGCGCGCGTGCGCAACCTGCTCGAGACCCAGAGCGGCAACTGGATCGCGTCGTCGTTCCCGCACCGGAACACCGTGGACTACAAGGTTGATCTCGATCGCCGCGCGCCGATCATCGCGCTGCGTCCCGAGCAACGCGAAGCGCAACTCGCGCCGCTGACGCAGCTCCCGGAAGACTTGGATCCGCGCGTCGTCGCGTTGGCCGAGGGGCTCGTCACCGAGGGCATGAGCGTGGACGACAAGGTCCGCGCGGTACTCGGGCACTTCGATCGCGGGTACACGTACAGCCTCGATCCGCTCGAGGGATCGAGCGACAACCCGCTCGTGCGCTTCCTCTTCGAGGCGAAGGCCGGGCACTGCGAGCTCTACGCGGGTGCGTTGACGGTGATGCTGCGCGTGGTCGGCGTCCCGGCGCGCGTGGTCACCGGCTACTACGGCGGTCGGTGGAACGACGCGGGCGGCTACCTCGAGATGAGCGAGGACGACGCGCACGCGTGGGTCGAGATCTTCCACGAGGACCACGGGTGGCGGTGGGTCGACGCGACTCCGGCCGACGAGCGCCTCCGCCGGAAGAGCGAAGCGCTCGCGTGGCTCGAAGACCTGTACAAGGCGCTCGACAAGCTCTGGTACGACAAGGTCGTCGACTTCGACGAGAACAAGCGCCGCCGCTTGGTCGGGGGCGTGAAGGACCGCATCGCCGATCTCCCGGTGATGGACCGGTTGCTCGGCGGCGGCGGCCCGCGGGGCGGTGGGGGCGCGGGGCTCGCGCTCCCGATCGGCGCCGGGGCCCTGGCGGTGGGGCTCGCGCTCTTCGTGTGGCGACGGCAGCGTCGGCGCCCGGAGGTGCTCGGGCTGCGGCTACGCCGCGTGCTCTCGAAGTCGCCCGCCGACAACCGCACGCTCGCCGAGCTTCTCCGCGACGTCCCCGGTGCGCGCTACGAGGCGGCGCGCCGCGCGGTCGCGCTCTACGAGGCCTGGCGCTTCGGTCCGGAGCCGACGCCCGCCGGCGCGGGCCCGGTGCTCGAGGCGATCGCGGCCGCCGAGCGCGTGAAGGTCTGAAGCGGGACGGCGCCGGCTTGGGGTATGGTCCCGCGCGTGAGGCCCTCGAGAAGAGCGCTGGTCGGGATCGTCGCGGCGGTCGCCTACGGCGACGTCGGTGAGGCGAACGCGATCCCCACGGACTGGTTCGGGCGGGTCCGGAGCTTCTTCGGACTGTTCGTGATGATCGGCATCGCGTTCGCGCTGTCGACGGACCGCAAGAACGTCTCGTGGCGCCTGGTCGCGACCGGCGTGACGCTCCAGATGGTGCTCGGGTTCGTGACCCGCACGGGGCCGGGCGAGAAGTTCTTCGGCGCGTTCGACCGCGCCGTCACCGCGATCCTCGGCTACACCGCGGAGGGCTCGAAGTTCCTCTTCGGCAATCTCGCCGTGCAGAACACGATGCCGGTCGGGCGCTCGGTGGTGCCGATGCCGGAGGCGGGCGCCACGCCGGAGTGGCTCGCGAACGCGAAGATGGCGCCGGTCATCCCGACCGACGACTTCACGTGGGTCAACATCGGCGCGTACTTCGCGTTCGGCGTGCTGCCCACGATCATCTTCTTCTCGTCCTTGATGGCGGTGCTCTATCACCTCGGCGTGATGCAGCGGATCGTGAAGGTCCTCGCGCTCTTCATGCAGAAGACGATGCGAACGAGCGGCGCGGAGACGCTATCGGCGACGGGCAACATCTTCGTCGGACAGACGGAGGCGCCGCTCTTGGTCCGGCCGTTCATCAAGGACATGACGCTGTCCGAGTTGATGGCGGTGATGACGGGCGGCTTCGCGACGGTCGCGGGCGGCGTGATGGTCGCGTACGTCGGCATCCTC
>JAUHYN010001430.1 GCA_030426505.1 bacterium
GGTGAACGCGTCGACCTCCGGAGACGAGAACGCGAGCACGCCGATCACGCCCTCTTGGTACGTCATCGGGACGCAGAACAACGTCCCGCTCGGGTCCGCGTCGCTGCGGTACGCGAGCGCGCGCGTGTCGCGCAGCGTGTCGCGCACGTAGATCGGCGCGCGCGTCCGCACGACCTCGCCGGTGATCCCGGCGTCGAGCTCCAGCGGGCGATCCGAGACGCCGCGCTCGCCGTCGAACCCGTGCCACTTCAGCGCGCGGATTCGCTCCGTGCCGCGATCGAACAACAGCACGGCGACCTCGGGCACCGGGAGCTGTTCGGTGACGTCTTCGCAGAAGCGCGCGAGCGTGAAGTCCGTGTCGAGCTTGGTGGCGAGGTCGCGCGCGAGGCGGTTGAGGAACGACAGCTCGGTGATGCGATCCGACAGCCGCCGGTTCGTCGCGACGAGCTGCTCGCTCTTCTCCGCGAGCTTCTCCTTGAGCGACAGCTCGTCCTTCACTTCGACGATCTCGCGCTCGGCCTCGATGTGTTCGACGCGTAGGTCCGTGATCTTCGCGATCATCCGGTTGAACGTGCGCGTGAGGAGGCCGATCTCGTCGTCGGCGCGGACCGTCGCGCGCACCATGTAGTCGCCGTCCTCGGCCGCGGTCATCACCGCGACGAGCTCCGTGAGGCGCGAGACCACGGTGCGGTGGAGAATCGCGATCAACAGCGCCGTGAGGAGGAGGCTCACGAGCACCACCATCACGCCCGCCTGCGTCGTGTACTCCAGGAGGTCGCCGAGCAGCACGCTCCGCTCCGCGACGATCGACACCGCGCCAATCGGGTCCGGGCTCTTCACGTGGCAGGGGAGGCAGGCGGCGCGACGCCGGAGCGCGCGCACCGTGGTGAGCGCGCCCTTCTCCACGTGCGTGTCGGTGACGGTCGTGGTCAGGACCTGGAGCGCGACGGCCTCCCCGAGTTGTCCGCGGCGGCGTGGCTCGGAGGACCAGCGGACGCGGCCGTGGTGATCGAGGACGTCGATGCGCTCGACGTAGCGCGCGTTGCCGAGCTGGGCGGCGATCTCGGCGATCGGGTGCTGGCCGGTACGGGAATCGAAGACGGCGAACGAGGCGTCTACGGTATGGGCGAGCGTCTCGAGGTGGCGGATCGAGATCGTCTCCTGCGTTCGGTAGGTCTGGGAGAGCAGCAGGAACGTGCCGGCGAGCCCGAAGACCGTGCCCACGACGCCGACCGTCGCGCCGACGCGCCGCCCGAGGCGGCGTTTGACCGGGACCTCAGCCACGCTGATCCCATGCTTCACCTTCCGGCTCGAAATGTCGAAAAGTCGGGGCTTTTTTGGCGGAGTGGATCCGCCCGTGAGATCCTCGCCCCGATGCGGTGGTTCGTCGGCGGCCTCGTGGCGCTCGCAGCGCTGGTCCACGGCGGGCCGGCGCGCGCCGAAGAGGACGTCCGCATCTCCCTGCTGTCCCGCCGGGCCGCCGTCTCGGTGTCCGGACCGGGCCTCACCGTCCTCGACGCCGAGGTCGGCGACAAACTGTTCTTCTCCGCGGCGAACGTGAAGAAGCGCGTCCGCGTGAAGGACGGCTACCTGGTCGTCGCCGACCGTCGGGCGAAGCGCATCCTCGTCGAGGCGAAGGACGCCGTGCATCTCGGCAAGGGCGTGTACTACGGGCGCCTCGAGATCGGGCTCGAGCCCGACCACCCCGACAAGCTCTACGTCCTCAACCGACTC
>JAUHYN010000318.1 GCA_030426505.1 bacterium
GCGCGTTCACCGGAGAGATCTCGGTGGGGATGCTGAAGGACGTGGGCTGTATGTACAGCCTCGTCGGCCACAGCGAGCGGCGCACGCTCTTCGGCGAGACGAACGAGTCCTGCGCGAAGAAGATCAGCGCGCTGTACGCGGGCGGGTTGCTCCCGATCTACTGCGTGGGCGAGACGCTCGAGCAGCGCGACGGCAACCAGACGCTCGCGGTCGTGACGGAGCAGCTGCTCGTGGGGCTGGGAAACCTCGACGCGGGCCAGGTCGCGAGCCTCGTGGTCGCGTACGAGCCGGTCTGGGCGATCGGCACGGGCCGCACCGCGACGCCGGATCAGGCCCAGGAGGTCCACGCGCACCTGAGGGCCGAGCTCGCGAAGAAGTACGGGGACGAGACGGCGCAGGCG
The DNA here is from genome assembly GCA_030426505.1 of bacterium. Lineage (GTDB taxonomy): Bacteria > Myxococcota > Kuafuiibacteriia > Kuafuiibacteriales > Kuafuiibacteriaceae > JAUHYN01. Next base: position 402 of record JAUHYN010000318.1, read on the forward strand.
GTCCGGATCCAGTACGGCGGCTCGATGAAGCCCGCCAACGCCAAGGAGCTGCTCTCGCAGCCCGACATCGACGGTGGCCTGATCGGCGGCGCGGCGCTGAAGGCGGACTCGTTCGCCGAGATCTGCGCGGCGGCGGCCTGAGCTTGACAACCCCCGAGGGGTTGGGCAAAACCGCGACCTCGCCATGGAGACCGCGCTGACCATTCTTCACATCTTCGTGTGCGTCGGGATGCTCCCGGTGATCCTCCTGCAGTCCGGTAAGGGCGGCGGTGTCTCGGCCGTGTTCGGCGGAGGCGGCGCGGGGACGGTCTTCGGCAGCCGCGGCGCGAGCAACTTCCTCACGAAGATGACCACGGGCTGCGCGGTGATCTTCATGGTGACGAGCATGAGCCTGTCCTGGCTCTCGTCGCGCGACCGCTCCGTGGTCAGCGACGTGAAGACGGAGCAGACGTCGACGACGAGCGAGATGGGCGCCGGTCCCGATGACCAAGCAGCCCCGCCGAGCGCGTCTTCGACGGCGGCGCAGTGAATCGTTGACGAAGAGAAATTTCCGTCTTAAAGGTCCGAGCCTCACCGATGCGGCGGTGGTGAAATTGGTAGACACACCATCTTGAGGGGGTGGCGCCGAGAGGTATGGGAGTTCGAGTCTCCCCCGCCGCACTAGAGGCTGACAGTTTTGGTTTGCAGAGGGCGCGTTGCCGAGAGGCGACGCGCCCTCTGTGTTTTCGGGGTACACGACGATCGCGCTGATCCGGGCCGACTCCGCCGATCGCCCGATTTGACCGATCGGTTAACTTCCGGCATGGTCCCCCCATGGCGTACGACCTCAAGATCCGCGGCGGGACGATCATCGACGGGACGGGGGCGCCGCGGCGCACCGGGGACGTCGGGGTGAAGGACGGCGTGATCGTCGCCGTGGGCGATGCGCCCGAGTCCGCCCAGCGGACCGTCGACGCCGAGGGCGCGCTCGTCACGCCCGGGTTCGTCGACATCCACACGCACTACGACGGGCAGGTCTCGTGGGACGCCGACCTCGCGCCGTCGTCGATCCACGGCGTGACCACGTGCGTGATGGGGTCGTGCGGCGTCGGGTTCGCGCCCGTGCGCGACACCGACCACGACCGCCTCATCGAGCTGATGGAGGGCGTCGAAGACATCCCCGGGAGCGCGCTCGCCGAGGGGCTCACGTGGGGCTGGTCCACGTTCCCCGAGTACATGGACAAGATCGACGCGTTCCCGCACGCGATCGACTTCGCCGTGCAGGTCCCGCACGACGCGCTGCGCGTCTTCGTGATGGGGGAGCGGGGCGCCGCCGACGAGGCCGCGACCGACGACGACCTACGCGCCATGCAAGCGAACGTGCGCGCCGCGCTCGAGGCCGGCGCCGTCGGCTTCTCGACCGGCCGCAGCGACAACCACCGCAGCGCAAAGGGCGAAGCCACGCCGGCGTCCGAAGCCGCGGCGCGAGAGCTCGCGACGATCGCCGGCGCGTTCGAAGGGCTCGGGCACGGCGTGCTCCAGGCCGTCAGCGACTTCGACATGGCCGTCGGCCCCGAGCGCTTCGATCCCGAGTTCGACATCATCGAGTCGATGGCGCGCGCGGGCGCCGGGCACCGCATGTCGATCTCGCTCATGCAGCGCGACCAGGCGCCGGACCAGTGGAAGCGCATCCTCGCGCGCGTGGAGAAGGCCAACGCCTCCGGCCTCGATATGCGCGTCCAGGTCGCGCCGCGCGCGATCGGCGTGCTGCTCGGCCTCGAGGCCACGTTCCAGCCGTTCATGGGCTTCCCGAGCTACAAGGCGATCGCGCACCTCCCGCTCGACGAGCGCGTGAAGCGGATGCGTGACCCCGAGCTCAAGGCGCGCATGCTCACCGAGAAGTCCGAGCGCGTCTCCGGCGACGGGAGCCCCATCCCGCCGATCGCGGATCACTTCCTCGCGAACCTCGACCTCGTCGCCAAGCGGCTCTACCGCCTCGGCGAAGAGCCCGACTACGAGCCCGGCCCGACCGACTGCCTCTTCGCGGAGGCGATGGCCACGAACCGCGGGATGCTCGACGTCCTCTACGACGCGCTCCTCGACCAGGACGGCAAGGCGCTCCTCTACTTCCCGTTCTACAACTACACCGAGCTCAACCTCGACAACGTCCGCACGATGCTCGACCACCCCGCGTCGCTCCCGGGGCTCTCGGACGGCGGCGCGCACGTCGGGACGATCTGCGACGCGAGCTTCCCTACCTTCCTCCTCACGCACTGGGGCCGCGATCGCGCGCGCGGGCGCTTCGAGCTCGAGCGCCTCGTGAAGATGCAGACGCGCGACACCGCGCGCTTCATCGGCTTCGACGACCGCGGGACGATCGAGGTCGGCCAGCGCGCCGACCTCAACCTCATCGACTTCGATCGCCTGAAGCTCCACGCGCCGCGGATGCAGCGCGACCTCCCGGCCGGCGGCCAGCGCCTCCTCCAGTTCGCCGAGGGCTACGTGTCGACGTACGTCGCGGGCACGGAGATCGCGAAGGACGGGGCGCTCACCGGCGAGCGCCCCGGGCGCCTCGTCCGCCTCGGCGCGCGCTGAGGCTCACGGGCGCGTGACGTCCACGTAGCGGAAGTCGATCGCCACCTTCGTCGCTTCGCGGTCCGTGTACGGCCGACTCCAACTGCGCCGCGCGGCCTCGTGGACGCGCGGGTCGGCCGTGCGGTCGAGGCACTCGAGGTAGTCGCCGCGCGCCGCCTTCGTGTCGCCGAGGAGCGAATGCACGCGGCCGCGCCACAGGTGGAACGCGGCGACGCGCTCCTCGTCGGGGTGCCCGAGATCGATCGCGCGGTTCAGTCCGTCGAGCGCGTCTTCGTAGCGGCCCTGGGTCATCGACAGCAACGCGAACAGCTTGTGGTACAGCGGCTGATCCGGCTGCAGCGTGCGCGCCTCGTTCGCGAGCCGAATGCTCGCCTCGACGTCCTCGTCGTCCGTCTTCGCGAGGTACGAATCGCGGAACGCCGCGAAGGCCTCGAGCGCCTTCGGGTCCTCGCCGCCGATGCGCTGCCCCGAGAAGTGCCCGCGCTCGGGCGCGTAGCCCATCGTGTCGAGCGAGAACGGGATGAAGTTCCCGTGGCACGTCGGCGCCGCGCCCTCCGAGACCCACAGCGTGCCGGACTCCGGCTCGAACACCATCGAAGCCACCGTGGTGAGTGAAGCGACCGCGTCCGCGATGCGGCACGCGTCGTCGCCCGTGTCGCCGAGGATGCGCGCGATCGAGCTCGGGTCGTGCTTCTCCTCGCGCTCGGGACCGAGCAGCGCACGCACCCGCGCGTCGCGCGCTTCGTTGTTGTTCCAGAACCGCGGCTGGATGTCGGGGCGCTCGGCGTCCCGCAGCTCACGGTCGTAGTAGAAGTTTGCCTTCTGCGCGGTCTCGTCGCCCGGCCCGGACCGGTGCGCGACCTGACGGCGCGGCGTGCCTTCCCAGGTCAGCACCTCCTTCGCCTTGCCGTCGGTGATCATGTACGTCCACGACCCGATCTGCTTGTTGGCCGCGAGGATCGCTTCGGCCTCGTCGAGGCTCTTCGCCTCGCGCATGATGATGTCGCCCACGATCCCGATCGGCGTCCCGCTCAGCTCGGCGTGATCGGTGAGCAGGTGCTGATGCACCGTCAGCGTGAGGCCCGCCTCGTTCATCGCGGACACGCCGCCGAGCGGGATGCCCGCCGACGCGACGGAGACGTACCGCTGGCCCTCGTCCGGCTCGTGGAAGATCACCGACGCCGACTCCGGCCACGGGCCCACCGGGAGGTAGTCGAGGTTGCGGCCGTGCAGGAGCTTGCCGTCCTTCGTCGCGTCGCCCCACGCGATCGCGCTGGTGCATCCGAGTGACGGGACGTCCTCGACCGGCGGCGCCTTGCGGAGCCCGAGCACCTTGCTGAACAGCCACACGAGCGTGTCCGGGAGGACGACGCCCTTCTTCACTTCGGACAGCGGCATGCCCGCGCCCTCCGCGAGGCCCTCGAGCGTCTCGCGCGCGAAGTCGGGCATGTTCCGCGAAATGCGGAAGTTCGCGTACTTCTTGATCAGCGGCCACACGATGCGCGCCGGACCGAGGAGCTCTCGCCCGGTGCCCTTCTCGATGTACTCGCCGAAGTAGGTGAGGGCGCCGTCCGGGATCGCCTCCTTCAGGAGCGCGCCGTGTTGGTAGCCCATCTCGCGCGCGGAGCCCTTCAGGTGCAGGACGTTCAGCGCACCGATCGAGAACAGCTTCCCGCCCGCGATCTCCCGCACGAGCTGCTGTCGCGGGACTTCATCGGCTGCCGTCGCGCCGCAGCGCGCGTCCACGAGGGACTGGCCCGGCGCGTCGTCGGGCGTGGCCTTCAGGTCGGCGGCCGTGAGCGGGGTCCACGGGCACGCGGCGCCGAACGTCAGATCGAGATCCGAGAAGCGCTCGGGGCGCGCGGGCGTGGCGTCCTTCGTGGGACTCGACGTGTCCGCGGCGGGGACGTGAGCAGAGGCGCGGTGGGTGGTTCGCATGGTTCGCGCCCCGCGCCGAACGCAAGATGCGAGCCCACGTGTTCGGGCGGAGAATACCGGGTACGCCTCGGTCCCGCCTGCATGCTCGACCCGACAGCGCTATGTCGGGTCCGGCCGTCAGTGGTGGCGCCGCCCGTCGGATCAGGCCTTCTCGTGCGCCATCCAGTGGCGCACCGCGCGGAAGTACTGCGTGGGGGAGTACTTCGACAGGTTCGACACGCGGCTCGTGTAGATGCACGCGTACTCCTCGACCTGCTCACCGAACCGCGAGACCTCGGAGCCCTCCTTGAAGACGCTCCCCCAGTACGGGTTGTACGCGCGGTCGATCTCGTCGCCGAGGCGATCGCGCCGATCGATCACCGTGTGGAGGCTGCGCCGCTTCTTGTCGAGGAGCATCTTCAGTTGCCGCTTCGCCCGCGCGAGATCGTTGACGCGCTGACGCGCCAACCCCTTCGTCTCGAACATCTGCTCGATCGCGGTGATGCGCAGCTTGATCGTCGTGATCTCGTGGTCGAGCGCGCGCCGGCGATCCTCCAGCTCGATCAGGTCGCTCTGCGCGTGCTGGATGTCGCGCGCGCGCGTCTGTTCGTACTCGAGCTCCTCGAGCACCAGCGCGGTACGCCACAGCGAGTCCTTCTTGGAGCGGATGATGTCGCCGTAGATGTGGTCGCCGACGTAGAGCACCGCTTCGCCGCCGGGCGCGAGCTTCTCGAAGCGCGCGATGTTGCCGCCCTGGTACACGCCGCGCTGCTCGAACTTCGTCGCGGGTTTGTCGTCCACGCGGCCGGTCGCGGGATCGATCCTCAGGAACGGCGCGTTGCCGGTGAAGAAGTTCGGCTTCTGCGCGCCGACGATCGCGACGTCGAAGTAGTTGAGCCACCGCGGGTACTCGGCGAGGCGATCGTCGAGCATGTAGCTCATCACCGCGTTCGTGTAGTCCCAGTAGGAGTTGGTGAGGACGAACAGGCGCTTGCCGGCGGAGCGCAGTCGGTGGAGCGTCGTCGGCAGCTCCGGGTCCGCGATGATGTACTCGGAGAGGTTCGCCATGATGATCGTCTTGAGCGAGCCGTCGCGGTGGCACGCGTCGATCGAGGTGCGGATGTCGTCGAACAGCTTGTGGAACGCGACGCGCTTCCCGAGGTCCTGCTCGTAGTGCTCGATGATGCCCGAGTACAGCGCCGCCTCGGGGAGCGCGAACAGTGTGTCGAGCCAGTGGTACCGCGAGGCCGACAGGCGGATCTTCACGTTGCGGTAGTGCTTGCGCCGCTCGTCCTTCGTGAGCTCGCGCCGCCCATGGAACACGCGCCCCACGTGGTTGTAGCGATCCATCTTGAAGATGTTGCCGAGGCGCTTGTCGACGACGAGGCCGCGCAACACGAACGCCGGCTCGTACTCGATGTCGAGGATCGACTCCGGGTAGCCGAGCTTCTTCACGAGGCGCTCCGCGGTGAGCCGGTACGACAGCCCCTCGATCGCGGTCTTCACGTACGGCGCGAGCGTGTAGTCCATGTCGAACCCGATCTGGCGGATCTGGTCCATGCGGAGGTTGCGGTTGACGTAGATGCGGTGCGCCGGATCGAGCGTTCCCGTGTCCATCCCGAGCCCGAGATCGGGGATGAGATCTGCGGTCTCGGTCTCCAGGGGTACGTCCGGGATGGGCTCGAAGTCCGCGTAGTTCGGCATTCGTGGGTCGATTCTACGCAGCGCGGTCGTTTGGGGCCATAATCGCGCCGATGCGACGGTGGTGGATCCTCGGCCTGCTCGGTCTGTGGGCGGTGAGTGCGGCCTGCTCGAAGGAGTGCTCGACGAGCGCGGACTGCGGCGGCGGCATGAAGTGTACGGTCGACGGCGAGTGCATGGAGCGCGACGTGGTCGTTCCCATGTGCGTCAACCCCGACGGCTGTACGCCCGACGCCGGCCCTCGTGACGCGGGCTTCCGAGACGCTGGCCGCGACGGCGGACCCTGCCTCGACGACGGCGGCCCCTGCGACGCGGGCTTCATCGACGCCGGCCGCGACGGCGGGCCCCGGGACGCGGGCTTCGTCGACGCCGCGGTGAACGGCGCGCGCGGCACGCTGTGGATCCGCGAGCAGACCTCCGGATCGAATCAGTCCGAGTACGTGGTCTACGCGGAGCTCGTCGACGAATCGCAGGCCGTCTACGACGAGACCGTCACGACGTTCCCCGACAACGAGAACACCTCCTGCGATCTCACCGTGCGCACCCTGATGTCCGGCGCGCCGCAACCGATCCTCACCGATCGCATCGAGATCGATCTCGGCGGCGGCCTCGCGACGATCGTCCTTACGCACACCGCCGACGGGCGCTACGACCCGGCCCCCAACACGACCTTCACGCGGCGGATGTTCGCGCAGGCGATGAACCCGACCGTCACGATGATCTCCGGCCCGGGCGGCGCGGTGTTCACGAATGGCTCCGCGCCGATCCCCATCCCGGTCGAGGTGGAGGCCGTGGTGCCCGCGCCCGGGACCTCCGCGAGCCTCACGAACCCGGTCTCCTGGATGGTGCCGCCGGTGGGGGTGCCCGTCGTCGTGGAGGCCTCCGATCGCGATCGCGAGGTCGTGCTGACCTGCTACCCCTTCAACGACGGCGGCTACACGGTGCCGTTCAACGCGCAGCAGGGGTGGGCCGCCGAGTCGCGGACGGACCCGCAGATCCTGGAGATCCGGCGTGACAGCGAGTCGGTCGCGCAGGCCATCGTCCCCGGCGTCGGCTACGTGCCGGTGAGGATCCGGACCGCGTGGGGCCCCGTGTTCCGGCTCTCGAAGTGAACCGGCGCCCAGGCCCTTGTCGCCAGGCCGGGCCGTGGGTACAGCTACCCCCACGATGATCCCGGAGTTCTTTTCCCAGCAAGACCTCGACTTCGAGCAGGTCAAGTGCCTGACCCACGCGCTCATGGCGCTCGCCAAGGTCGACGGCATCCACGACAACGAGATGCAGCTGATCCGGCAGTTCTACGATAGCTGCTCCCGCGCCGGCGATCCCCGGCTCGAGGAGTTCGCGGGCGGCAAGTTCGACCCGTCGCGCGCCAAGAGCCTCTTCGACACGGACGAGCTCCGCGCCCTCTACGTCAAGAGCCTCATCCTCCTCGCGTTCGCCGACGGCGTGTACGCGCAGGAAGAGGACGACCTGATCCATCAGTACGCGGAGGCCATCGGCGTCGGTCGCGACGAGGTCGCGCAGCTCAGCGAGGCGACGAAGGAATACCTGCTCTCGAGCCTCGCGCACGTGCAGAACCTCGACGCCCTCAAAGAGGTCAAGAAGCGCCTCGATCCCAAGTAACAAACCTGCTACCCACCCCGCCGTGTTCGATGGCTTGCTCGGGATGTTCTCCCAGGACATCGCGATCGATCTCGGGACGGCGAACACGCTCGTACACATGCGCGGGCGCGGGATCGTCCTCGACGAGCCG
>JAUHYN010000319.1 GCA_030426505.1 bacterium
TGCGTGACGAAGACCTGTTCTCGGCGTCGCGGATGCGCCGTGACCTCGCGCGGGGCGTCGTGAATCGCGACGCGTTCCGGCGCGCGCTCGACGACGTCCCGTCCCTCGACCAGGACGCGTGGCTGAACCTCGTCTTCGATCTCACCGAGATCCCCGACGACGATCCGGGGCTCCCGAACGGCTGCGTCTGTTACCTGCCGTGCCCGGTGCCGACCCTCCTCGAAGTCGCGACCCTCTCGGGCGTGTCGGCGCGCGACGTGTTCGTCGACGTCGGCGCCGGCGTCGGCCGCGCGACCGCGTTGATGAACGTGCTGACCGGCGCCGGGTGCGTCGGCATCGAGATCCAACCGCACTTGGTCCGCATGGCCGAAGCGCTGACGCGCCGGCTGCGACTCGACCGCTGCCCGACCCTCGAAGGCGACGCCACCGAACTCACCGGCCTCATGGTCACCGGCACCGTCTTCCTCCTGTACTGCCCCTTCGGCGGCGACCGCCTCGAACGCGTCCTCGACGAACTCGAGGCCCTCGCCCAGACCCGCACGATCCGCGTCTGCGCGGTGGACCTCCCCCTCCGCCCCCGCGACTGGCTGGTCCCGATCGCGTCGTCCCCCGAGCTCGACGTGTACCGGAGTTCGACGCCCGCGTTCCGATAGGGAGGGCGCGGCGAATCGCACGAGGTTGCCCACTGCGAGTCGGCGCGACTACCCTGGTCGGGTGGGACACGTCGATCTCAGTGGGCTCGACCTCAGCTGGCCCAAGGCACTCGACGACCGCCTCCAGTGGCTGCGCGGGCAGAACCAAGAACGAGCGCTCACGCCGGCGGAAGAAGCCGAAGCGGACGCGCTCGTTCGACTCGCCGACACGATCAGCGTCCTCCACCTGCGAGCGGGCGTGTCGCCGCGCGACGGTCGATCGCTGACGTGATCACGGCCGAGACCCTCGCCCTCGCGTGTCCAACGTGTTCGCTACGCAAGGGGCGTCGCACCGAGGCCGTGGATCCCAACGGCGGAACGACGGTCGGCCTCTTCAATCCTCGGACGATGAACTGGAGCGAGCACTTCGGAGCGCGCGCCGACGGCGACATCGTTGGCCTCACGTCCATCGGCCGCGCGACACGCAACGCGCTGCGGCTCGATACACGATCACTTCTGGCGATTCGGCACGAGCTCCATCAGCGCGGACTCTGGCCGCCCTGAACGCGCGCGCTACAACGGGTTACACGGCAGCCCCGCGCCCTGGGCGCCGGACTGGGGCAGCACGAACACCGCGGCCGTGCGGCCGGGCACCGAGAAGGTGCCCGCGCTGAACGACGCGCCGGCGACGACCGTGTCGGTCGACGCGGCGAGCACCGGGTGCAGCTCGAAGCCGGTGGCGCCCGCGATGTCGAAGGTCTGGGCTTCGTCGTTCGCGTTGATCATCACGACGAGCGCGTCGTACGCGGCGTCGAGATCGGCGGTCGCGCAGGTGCCGTCGGTGATCGTCTGGACGATGAGGCCCGGGATCTGATCCACGCCCGTGTTGAGGTAGTGGACGCGCGTCTTCACCTCGTCGCCCGTGCGCAGACGGAACAGCGGCGAGCTCTTGCGGACCGCGAGGATCTCCTGGAAGTGATCGACGGCGCGTTGGATGTGCGCGGTCTCTGGCGCGATCGAAGTGTCCGCGAGGATCGTCTGGATGAGCGGCCAGTTGTCGCCGTCCTTGTCCTCGCGCGGCAGCCCGACGTTCCAGTTGTTCGTCGTGTACGTCCAGTCGACGCGGTTGTACCAGTCACCCGAGTCGAAGCTGTCGCGCTCCATCGACTTCGAACGGAGGAGGTCGACGCCCATGTGATAGAACGGGATGCCCTGGCCGAGCCCTGTGATGCTCACGCCGAGGTTCTGGATCCGGACGCGGTCGTCCATGCTCGTCCCGGCCGGCGTCTTGTACGCGTTGATGTCGAAGAGCGTCTGGTTGTCGTGCTTCGACACGTACGTGATGACCTCCTGCGGGTCGTCCGTGTAGCCAGCCGGCTCGCCGTTGTACGTCACGAGGTTGCCGCTGACGCGTGAGCCGCGACGGTCCGTGAGCAGGAACGTCTTCAGGTTGCCCGCCATCCCGACGCGGATCTGATCCGCCGCCAACAGCAGCGCCGCCTTCGTCGTCGCCGGATCGCCCGCGGTCTCCACCGGGTCGTAGAAGAGCCCGTTGATGAAGCCCTGGTTCGCGCGCAGCGCGGCCGCGCCGTCGAACGGTCCGCCGCCGCGCACGGCGTCACGCAGTCGATCGCTGAACGTGCCGATCCCGGTGCCGGCCATGTTCGCCTGCGTGGCGTTGCGCCCGCGCAGGTTGCTCATCACCTCTCCGAAGTTCCAGCCCTCGCCGTAGAAGTAGATCTTCGAGCCGTCCACGCCGTCGTCCGCGATCGTGAGCGCCTGGACCGCCGCGAGCGCGGCCTCCATGTTGCGCTTCATGTGGTGACCCATGAGGTCGAAGCGGAACGCGTCGATCTTGTAGTGCTTCGCCCAGAGCACGAGCGAGTCGATCATCAACCGCTCCATCATCGCGTGCTCGGTCGCGGTGTTGTCGCAGCACGTCGACTTCTCGACGAAGCCCGTCTCGGTGTTGAGCCGGTGGTAGTAACCGGGCACGACCTTGTCGAGGACGCTGTTCGGCCCGATGCCCGACGCGTTCGTGTGGTTGTAGACGACGTCCATCACCACGCGCAGCCCGGACTCCGAGACCGCCTTCACCATCTCGCGGAACTCGACGATGCGCGTGACGCCCTGCGGGTCGGAGGCGTAGCTGCCCTCCGGCACGTTGTAGTGCAGCGGGTCGTAGCCCCAGTTGAATGCATCGTACGAGCGCATCCAGCCGAGCACTTCCTGGGCGTCGGGGCCGGTCGGATCGAAGCCGGCGAGCACGTCGCGGATCGGCGTGGTGCCGTGCGTCGTGCAGTCCTCCGCGGGGACGTTCGCGTTCGCCGCGCAGAGGCGATCGAACCCGTCGTCGAGACAGACGCGCGCCGACGCGTCCTCGTTGACCGTCGCGATGTCGAACGCGGGCAGCAAGTGGAGGTGCGTGAGGCCGGCCGCCTGCAGATCGAGGAGGTGGCTCATGCCGTCGCTGCGCGTCGTCCCGCCCTGGCCGGTGTACGTGAAGGCGGCGTAGGTGCCGCGGTCGGCCGCCTCGACGGTGGCGTCGAACGCGGAGAAGTCGCGGATGTGCGACTCGTAGATCACGATGTCCTCCGGGGCGCCGAGCGCAGGCTTCGTCGTCGCGTCCCAGCCGACCGGCATCGTCGCCGGATCTTCGAGGTCGATGATCTGCGAGTGGCGACCGTTGCGCGACGTGCTCACCGAGTAGGGATCCGTCGACACCAACGTCTCGACGTCACCGGTGATCGGGTGGAAGACCGTGACCTCGTACTGGTAGTAGCCGCCGTACCACGAGACGTCGCCGGTGAGGTTCCACGTTCCGCTCGCCGGGTTCTCGAGCATGTCGAGCGTCTCCACCATCGCGAGCTGATCGTCGAAGCGAATGAGCCGCACGGTCTGAGCGGTCGGCGCCCACAGCGTGATGGTGGGGACGAGGCTCCCCTCGAACGTCGCGCCGAGCGGACCCGCGTAGGTGTACAGCTCGTCGAGCACGCGCGGGATCTGGATCGTGGTCGCGTCCGTCGCGACGCCCGCCGCGTCCCGCGCGACCAACACGAGCTGGCCCTTCAACGCGTCGGCGACCTCGAGGTTCGCCGCGGGATCGATCTTCCACGCGCGCAGCGTGCGGAGGTGCGGATCCGCGAGCTGCACCGCCGGCGGCAACCCGGTCATGTCCTCCATCAACGCGACGACCTCGCCGCCCTCGACGTCCGCGTCCACGACCTCGACGTCCGCGGTCTCGGAGTAGCGCAGCTCGACCTGCGTCGGATCGCCGATCGGATCCCAACCGAACGTGTCGGACGTGAACCAGTGCGCGCGCGCGCCGTCGATCGCGAACGCCGGAGGCTCGACCGGGTACGGGAAGATCTCGGTCGAGCCGGTCAGCACCCAGACCATGTCGCCGAGCTCCGAGATGTCGAAGCCCATATCCGGGCCCGGGTCCTTCAGGTCGCCCATGTGGACGATCAGGTTCACGCGATCGCCGCCCGCCGCGACGTCGACCTCGAAGTACGAGCCGAGCGTCGGGTCCACGCCGCCGCTGATCAGCGGCGCCGTCCACTGCGTCTCGCGCTCGACGTCACCCCACACGTGCAGGCCCCAGCCGGTGTACTCGGTGTCCTTGCGGATGTAGTGGACGACGACCTGGTTGTCGCCGGGGATCACGGGCGGCTCGTAGAGCAGCGGCGCCGCGCGACCCGAGAAGTGCCACACGCCGTCGGGCGCGGAGGCGACCGTGACCATCACCGGGGTCGGCGGGTCGACCTCGGCGCCGTTCTTGAACTGGTAGCTGAACGTGGTCGCGCCGTCGTTCAACGGGATCGCGAAGACCGCGCCGAAGTCGTCGCCGCTCGCGGCCTCGATCGTCCCGGCCGTGACGTCGCCGCTGATCTCCACGCTCCAACTCGACGCCGCGTCGTCCGCGCGGTGGTAGTGGAGCGCGAAACCGATCGGTTCTTCACCGCCGCCGTCGCGCGGTCCGGCGTCGCGTTCCTCGGCGGGCCCACCGTCGCGGGTCGCGGAGCCGCCGTCGCGCGGGGCTTCGTCGTCGTCGTCCGAGGCCGGACAACCGAACAGACCGATCGAGGCGAGGAGCACGGCGAGAGGAGCGCGCATCTTCATGGGCCCGCAGTCTGAACCTCCGCGCCCGAAGAAATCTAGGAGGGAACCCTCGTAACGCGACATTGATTGACCATTCGCTGCGCGGGGCCCCTAGATGCAGTGCGTCATGACCGCGCGCGACGCCGCCGGCCTCCTCGCCGCCGCCGTGCGGCCCGGGCACCCGGACTTTCTGGACCTCCCGTGGGCCGCGGCGCTGGATCGGTGGCCCCCGACCGCGCCGCGCGTGGTCGACCTCCCGCGCGGCGAGGCGCGCCACCCGGTCGTGTTCGTCGACTACGACACCGCCGTCTACGCGCTGAAGGCGCTCGCGCCCGGCGCGGCGCGCGCGGAGTACGAGCTGCTCCGCGAGATGGAGCGCCGGCGCCTGCCGGTCGTCACGCCGATCGGCGCGCTCGACGTCGCGACGGACGAAGGCCCGGGCAGCGTCCTCATCACGCGCTTCCTCGATCACTCACTGCCGTACCACGCGCTGTTCGTCGGCGGCCGATTGGTGCGCTACCGCCAACACCTCCTCGACGCGCTCGCCGGCCTGCTCGTGCAGCTCCACCTCGCGGGTGTCTTCTGGGGCGACTGCTCGCTGTCGAACACGCTGTTCCTCCGCGACGCGGGTCGACTGCGCGCGTACCTCGTGGACGCCGAGACCTCGCGCACCACCGACGGACCGATCGCCGATACCCAACGCGACCACGACCTCGACGTCATGGAAGAGAACGTGGCGGGCGCGCTCCTCGATCTGTCCGCCGCCGGGATCGCGGTCCCCTCGCCCGCCGAGACCGCGGCGGCCGTGCGCCGGACGTACGACGAGCTGTGGAGCGAGGTCCGCGCGGAGCGCATCCTCACCAGCGACGAGCCCTACCGAATCGAAGAGCGCGTGCGCGCGCTGAACGCGCTCGGCTTCACGGTCGACGAGATCCAACTCGTGCCCGACGACCTGCATGCCAGCTTGCGCCTTCAGGTCACGGTCGCCGACCGCAACTTCCACCGCGACATGCTGCACTCCCTGACCGGCCTCGAAGCGCAGGAGAACCAGGCGCGGCAGATGGTGAACGACGTGCGCCACCTCCGCGTCGCGCTGGGGAACGAACAGGGCCGGAGCGTCTCGCTGTCGAGCGCGGCGTTCGTGTGGCTTCGCGATCGATTCGAGGCGGCGACGAAGCGAATGCTCGACGCGGGCCTCGAGGGCGAGGCCGCGGAGCTCTACTGCGAGCTCCTCGAGCACAAGTGGTTCATGTCCGAGAAGGAGCGCGCCGACGTCGGCTTCGCGGCGGCGCTCGACGACTTCGTGGCGCGCTTCGGGCGGGCTACTCGAGCTCCGACGGATCCAGCACGATCACCATGACCTCGTCGGTCGTGCCGCCCTCGGAGTACGAGCGCGAGAACGCGTAACCGAGGTCGCGCGGGATGCGCGCGTGGCGGCCGGCGCCGATCGCGACGTGGCGCTTCCGGAAGTTCCCGACGCGCTGCCAGTGGTCGAGGATCGCGCCTTCGAACGCGTCCCAGTTCATGTCGGAGCGCGTGCCGAGCTCTTCCTCGCCCGCGTCCGGACCCGCGCGGCGCCCGGTCTCATCGCCGTAGTAGACCTGCACCGGCCCCGGCATCATCAACAGCCACGTCCCGACCGCGCGCTGCTTCGCGACGTCGGCGCCGGTCTCCTCGAAGAACAGGTACGTGTCGTGCGACGAGATGTACGTCATCACCGAGAAGTCGGGGTCGGTGTTGATCGCCTCGTCGTACGCCTCGTACAGCGCTTCGATCTCGAGCGGGTCCTCGACGATCGTCGGGTCGCGCTTCAGCTTGCTGTTGAAGTCGAAGTTGATCAGAGCATCGAAGTCGCCGTCGCTGAAGTAGGTCCTGAACTCGGTGCGCGCGGCGGGCGGCGCCTCGAGGCCCTGCGGCGGCGGGAACACCTCGCCGACCATCCAGAACGGGAGGTCGTCGAGCTTCTCGCCCGAGTTCTCCGTCTTCCACTGCGTGAGCGCGTCCGTCGTCGCCGTCTTCAGCGCGGACCACGACGCGAGCTCCACGTGTTTCGCGGTGTCGATCCGGAAGCCGTCGATCCCGAAGTCCCGAACCCACTGCGCGTGCCACGACACGAGGTAGTCGCGGACGGTCGCGTTCGCGTCGAGCTCGACCGCGTCCGTGTCGGCCTTCTGCGCGAGCAGCGGCGAGAAGCCGGACGGGCGGAAGTCCTCCGTCTTGAAGTCGGGGAGGAACGCGACCTGACCGAGCTTCGCGTTCGTCGCGGCGGTGCCGGAGTAGCCGTAGGTCTGACCGAGATCCGCGCGCACCCAGTTCGGGCCCCACCACTTCGTGTCCCAGGCGGCGTTGTCGAAGTCGACGAAGTCGAAGATGTCGAACCAGGTCTGCCCGGTGCCCGGCGTCCAGCTCGCCCAGTTGGGATCGGTGATCGCCTCCGGCACGTAGGTCTGGATGTCCTGCAGCGTCCCGTAGCCGGGGTGGTTCATGACAACGTCGACGACCACGCGGATCCCGCGATCGTGAGCGGCCTCGACGAAGCTCGCGAGCTCCGCGCGCGTGCCGAAGCTCTCGTCGAGCTTCGTGAAGTCGAGCGCCCAGTAGCCGTGGTACGGGTACGACTTGATCGCGCCGCCGCCGCCCGGCGTCCACCCGCCGATCTGCTGGACGATCGGCGTGATCCAGATGGCCGTCGCGCCGAGCGACTCGATGTGGTCGAGCTTCTGCGTGAGCCCCACGAGATCGCCGCCGTGGAAGGTCGCGACCTCTTCGTCCCCGTCGAGCTCGCGGCCATACGCGTTGTCGTTCGAAGTGTCGCCGTTGAAGAAGCGGTCGAGCACCACGAAGTACACCGTCGCGTTGTCCCAGGTGAACGTGCTCTCGGCCGCGTCCGCGCGCTCGATGAGCACGAGCCCGCGCTCGTCGACCGCGAGGCTCACCATGCCGTTCGCGTCGACCGTGCCCGTGCTGTTCGAGTAGGCGTCGCGCACGGTCGTCCCCGCCGCGAAGACCGCGGAGACGTCGAGCTCGATGGTCTTCGTGGGCGGCGGTCCACCGTCGCGCGGTCCCGCGTCGCGCGTGACGGGGCCGCCGTCCGCGACCTCCGTGCCCGCGTCGCGCTCGCCTTCCGGGGGTGGGACGTCGTCGGGGAGGCAACCGGTGACGACACCGGCGAGGGCGAGGATCCAAACGCTGCGACGCGAGGTCATGTTGTGTCCTCTACCCGTCGCGGGCGGGTTCCGGCTACCCGGGGCCTCGTCACTTAACGGCGAGAGCAAGTCTCGCCTGGTGACCTTCGCTCACCTGCGGTTCGCTGCGCGGTGGCCTACGGCCACCTTTGCGTCGCGATTTGACTCGCATCGGGTCTCCGAGCGCGCGGTTGCCGGGGCGGGGGCGGCCGTGTTTTCGATCGGTCGTCGTGCGCGCGTTGTGTGGAGTCGCCGCGGGTCTCTTCCTCGCGATCGCAGGCTGCGACGCCGCGACGCCGCAGATGACGCCGCTGACGGTGGACCCGGCCGAGACGACCGAGGACGCCGTCCGCGCCGACGTGTTCGCTGCGCTCGACGAGCGGCTCGACGCGGAGGACACGGCGGTCCTCGAGAAAG
>JAUHYN010001431.1 GCA_030426505.1 bacterium
TGCGCTGCGTCTTCCACACGCTCCGGCAGCAGACGCAGAAGTCTCGCGACCGCAAGAACCACGCGCTCGCCGACTTCATCGCGCCGAAGGACAGCGGCGTGCCGGACTACGTCGGGGGCTTCGCCGTCACCACGGGCCTCGGGCTGGATCGTGTGGTGAAGGCGTTCGAGGCCGACCACGACGACTACAACTCGATCCTCGCCAAGGCCGTCGCCGACCGCCTCGCCGAGGCGTTCGCGGAGCACATGCACGAGCGCGTACGCCGCGAGCTGTGGGGCTACGCGCCCGACGAGGCGCTCGACAACGAGGACCTCATCCGTGAGGCCTACCGCGGCATCCGCCCGGCGCCCGGGTACCCCGCATGCCCGGACCACACCGAGAAGAAGACGCTGTTCGAGCTCCTCGGCGCCTCCGGGACCGCGCAGATCCGCCTGACCGAGAGCTTCGCGATGCTCCCCGCGGCGTCCGTGAGCGGTCTGTACTTCGCGCACCCGGACTCGCAGTACTTCGGAGTGGGGTCGATCGAGCGCGACCAGGTGGCCGACTACGCGAAGCGTAAGGGCGTCGAGCTTCGGTTCATGGAGAAGTGGCTCTCGCCGAGCCTCGGCTACGACCCGGACGTCGCCGACGCGGCCGCGAACACCTAGGATCGCCGCGCGGATGTGGCGTGACGATCGGCCACGCCTGACGCGTACCCGCGCGCCGTCGAGCGCGCGGGGGCGCCTCGACGCGACCATCCCCGCGGAACGACGTTTGCTCCTTCGGGCGGGCATCATGAAGTACCTGCTCGAGGCCTCACTCATCACTTCGCTCCTCGCCGCCGCCCCGCTAGCTGGCTGCAACCACACCGCGCAAGGCGCCGGCATCGGCGCGGGCGCTGGCGGCGCAGTCGGCGCCGGCATCGGTGCTGCCGCAGGCGGGAAGAAGGGCGCCGCGATCGGCGCGATCATCGGCGCCGCCGTCGGCGGGACGACCGGCGCGGTGATTGGTCACCGCATGGACGAGCGCGCCGAACAGCTCGCGAAAGATCTCGAGAACGCCCAGGTCGAGCGCGTCGGCGAAGGCATCCTCGTGACCTTCGACTCCGGCATCCTCTTCGACGTCGACGAGGCCGACCTGCGCGCCAACGCCAAGTCGAACATCGCCGAGCTCGCCACCGTCCTCGAACGCTACGACGACACCGACATCATGGTCGTCGGCCACACCGACGCGACCGGCTCGGACGAGTACAACCGCGAGCTGTCACGCCGCCGCGCGCAGTCGGTCGCGACGTTCGCGCAGGCGCAGGGCATCGACCGCTCCCGCGTGCGCATCGTCGGCGAGGGTGAGACCGCGCCGGTCGCCTCGAATAACACCGAGACGGGTCGCCAGCAGAACCGCCGCGTCGAGGTCGCGATCTTCGCGAACGACCGCATGAAGGAGGCGATCGAGGACCGCCAAGCCTCGCTGTGAGGCCCGGCCTCGCGTGCGCGCCGAAGTGATGCCCGGGGAGGGACTTGAACCCACACTTCCGTAAGGAAAGCGGATTTTGAATCCGCCGCGTCTACCATTCCGCCACCCGGGCTCGGGTCATCGAACAAGATGCGCGAAGCGCGTCGTGCCTCGAATTCTACCGCAGCGTCAAGAAGTCAGCGCGGGGGCTCGGCCAAGCGCGCGCGCGCGCGGATGACCAACGCCTCGTCCGGCTCGAACTGCTGCTCGGGGATCGCGACCACGTCGACCTCCTCC
>JAUHYN010000320.1 GCA_030426505.1 bacterium
CCTCGCGCGCGCGTTGCTCACGCCGAACCCGGCGAACGTGGAGCGCGCGGACTCCGGGTACCGATTCGTCGTCGGCGAGGACGTGCTCTACGTCGAGGATCCGGTCGCGGCGCACTTCCACGCGGGCGGGCGCTGGGGTCCGCCGCTCCGCCCGGATCCGCGCGGTCCGACGCGCCTCGCCCGGGGCCCGGTTCAGGCGCTGGTCGACGCGGTGACGGTCGGCGAGGGCGTGGTCGTGACGTTCGAGGGCCGGGGCCGCCCCGCGCTGCGTGTGCTGCGGGCGGGGCTCACGCGCGACGCCTCGCTCCGTTCGATCATCCGGTGGCCGCAGGTGACGGGCCTCGGCCGGATCGGCGCGGGCGTGGCGTTCGAGGTGGGCGGCGAGCCGTACGACGTGGGCGTGCCCGAGGGGCTGGGGGCGGACGGCCTCCTCGCGCTGTTGAGCGGGGTCCGCGCCCGCGCGCTTTCGCCGCACGCGGGCGCGTGATACATCCACGGCCGATGAAGGGGACCGCGCAAGTCATCGCGCTGTCGCTCGTCACGGCGGCCGTCGCGACGGGCTGCCCGGGCGAAACGAAGGTCGAGTCGGTCCAGATCGACGCTTCGGTTCCGGACTACACGAAGCTCCCGCCGAACACGGACCAGAAGGGCCTGATCAACAACCTGATCGGCCGCTGGTACCCGGACGGGGAGATCACGCGTCTCGACGACGACACGATGGTGCCCGAGGCGTGGTGTGCGCGCCCGCCGACGAAGGTGCAGGTGCGGATCGACGAGGTCATCGTGCAGTGCGACTCCGGCGACCCGCACATCGCGCCGATCGCACGCGTGCAGCACTCGGAGTCCGGCGGCATCGAGCTGATCCTCCGTGCGCGCGACGACGCCGTGATGAAGCGGATCCACTTCGTCGAGGTCATGGGCCCCACCGCGAAGATCGAGGGGACGCCGTGCCAAGAGAAGGTGATGTCCTACGCGCGGTTCCCGAAGTTCGAGACGCTCCAGCGCTCGATCCTCAACGGCAAGCGCTGCTCGCAGGTCATCGCCGAGCAGAAGATGCTCCAGTAGCGCTCACGCGGCTTCGGCCGCTCGTAGCTGCAACCTGAACGTCGTCCCTTCACCGAGCTTGGAGCGGACGTCGACGTGTCCGCCGTGTTCGGAGACGATGCGCTCTACGATCGCGAGGCCGAGCCCGGTGCCCGAGCTCTTCGTGGTGAAGTAGGGCGTGAAGACCTTGGCGCGGACGTCGTCGGGCATTCCGGGGCCGGTGTCGGCGACGGTCAACGTCACGCCGCCCTCGCTCGCGACCGCGTCCAGAGTGACGGAGCCGGGCCCCTCGCCGATCGCCTCGAACGCGTTCTTCACGAGGTTGATCAGCGCGCGCCCGAGCTGCTCGCGGTCCACGGCGATCGCCGGGAGCCCGCGGGCCCGGATCGCCTCGCGGTCGTAGACACACTTCACGTCGCCGTCGCGCTTGTAGAGCCCGTAGACGTGGTCGAGGAGCGCGGTGACCTCGACCGGCTCGAGCTTCACCGCCGGGAGGCGCGCGAAGTCCGAGAACTCCGTGACGATGCGATTGAGCGCGCGGACCTCCTCGAGCACGGTTCGGGTCGACTCTTCGATGATCTCGTCGAGCTTCGGGTGCTGCTTCTTGTAGCTCTTCTGGATCGTCTCCATCGACATCTGGATGGGGAACAGCGGGTTCTTGATCTCGTGCGCGACGCGCCGGGCGATCTGCTGCCACGCGGCGACGCGCTCGGCGCGCTGGAGTCGAATGCGCGACTCCGAGAGCTCGGCCGTCATGTGGTTGAAGACTCGGACCAGCGAGCCGACTTCGTCCTGCGACTTCGGCTCGATGCGTACGTCGAGGTTCCCGGCGCCGACGTCGAGCGCCGCCGAGGAAAGGTCGACGATCGGCTCGGCGATCTTCTTCGAGAGCCACGCGCTCGCGATCAAAGCGACGAACAACGACGCCGCGACCAGCGCGACCGACAGGAGCAGGAACAACGAGCGCGCCTTCGCGAGGTGCGAAGTGTGGATGCGGACCTCGAGCTGCGTGGGCTTGGAGGCTTCGGACGCGACCCCCGGCTCGGCGAGCGCGCGCCCGTTCTCGAGCGCGGGGATGGCGGTGGAGCGGCTGCCCGTGACGCTCCCGCGCTCGCCGAAAGCGCGATCCGCGATGCCGGGAGAGCGCAGGACGAGGGTGGCGTCGAGCGAGCCCGCGAGGTCTTCGAGGCGCAGGCCGTCGAGGCGCTGGCCGCCGTAGACCCAGAGGGCGGGTTCGCCGTCGACACTGCGGACGAGGCGCACCGAGACGATCGCCGGCGCGATCGTCGGAGGGTTACCTTCGACGTAGACGTGGACGAGGCCGGTCTTGCCGTCGGCGGTCGCCGCGACGAACGGGTCTTTGTCGTCGCCGACCATGCTCGACAAATGCGCGCTCGATACGACCGTGCCGTCCGACGGTCCGCGCGCCGCGACGAACGCGAGGATGTCGAGGCCGGTCGCCGCGGCGCGATTCGCCGCGAGGGCTTCGAACCGCATCACGTCTCCGTCGATCGCGCCGACGAGCTCCTGGAGCGCGGGCGACTGGACGACCTCGGCGACCTGCGCCTCGGCGCGCTTGGACGTCTGTTCGATCCGGTCCTCGACCTGGCGGAGGCCGTCTCGACTGCGCCGCTCGATCTCGTCCTGGATGAGTTGGTCGAGCACGACTACCGCGCCGACGCTCGTGAGCGCGGCGGGGGTCGCGGCCAGGATGAAGAACAACGTGACGCGCGTGCGCAGGCGCGACTTCGGTTCGAAGCTGGCTTCGAGGGTGTTCATCGATGCGCGTCGGCGAGATCCATCGCACCGGACGGGCGCGAGGTCACGCCCCGCAGGTCATCGGTGCGCGCGATCGACGGCGTGCGGCGGGCGATGGGCACGATCCTCAGCGCCTCGCGGAACACGGGCTCGAGGGCCTCGACGACCTCCTCGGGGACCTGGGCGCGCTCGAAGCGCTCGACGTCGGCCGCGCGGATCACGTCGGGGCGGCCCATCGCCGACGCGAACGACCACAGCGCGTGCAGCGCGTCCGCGGGGTAGGGCGACTCGGGGATCGGTGTGGTCAGCGTGTCGATCAGTAGCTCGAAGTCCTGGCTGCGCCGCCGCGACTCGAGGCGCTCGGGCGTGACCCGCTCGAGCCGCGCGGTGATCCCGGCCCGCAGCAGCTCGAACTGAACGCGCTCCGCGAACCGGTGCCCGGCGCGGCTGTCGCGCGAGACCAGCATCGAGAGCGAGCGACTCGCCGACGGCGACGTCGTGGGCCCCGGCTCGGGCTCCACGCCGTCGAGAAGCGTGCGCGTCGGGCGCGCGTCGGCGCCGAGGAAGCGGCGGGCGAGGCGCTCCCGGTTCAGCGCGCCGTCGATGACCGCGGTGAGGGTCGCGGCGTCGGCGACGTTCGGACCGACCGCGAGGACCAGCGTCTCGGACGGCGGCTTCGCGGGGCCCTTCACTTCGACCGTCGGGGCGTCGCGGCCCGCGGCGTCGGGGACGCCGAAGACGAGGGTGGTGCCTTCGTTCTTGGTGAGGGCGGCCGCGCCGAACCGCGAAGCGTGCGGCCGCACCTCCACGCGGTCGAGGAACGGGCGCCCGTCGCGGTACGCCGTGAAGGGCTCGAAGAGGTAGACGCCGCGCGCCGTGCGCGACGCGAACTCGAACGGCCCGCTGCCGATCCGCCCCGCGCGCCC
Source organism: bacterium (assembly GCA_030426505.1). Lineage (GTDB taxonomy): Bacteria > Myxococcota > Kuafuiibacteriia > Kuafuiibacteriales > Kuafuiibacteriaceae > JAUHYN01. The sequence goes on from JAUHYN010000320.1 coordinate 3,729, forward strand.
GACCGCGGGGACGTCGATCGCGGCGTGGGGTGACGCGAGGAGCCGCGCGAAGTCGCGGTGTGGCGTGGTGAGACGGATCTCGACCGTGTCGCCGACGGCGCGCATGCGAGGCTCGCCGCGGCCGTCCACGGCGAGCGCCGCGACGTACGAGGAGCGCGCGTCCGGGGCGGCGTGCCGCGCGAGCGCTTCGGCGACCATGGCGGCGGTGAGCGGGCGTCCGTCGTGCAGCGAGACGCGCGCGCGTACCGGGATCTTCACCACGATGCCCTCGACGGTGGGCGGCCCCGACGCGAGCACGGGGACGAGGTCGCCGCGCGCGTCGAGCGCGTAGAGGCGCTCGTAGACCAGCCCTTGCACGGTCGCGTCCGCGGGGCCCGCGAGGTTCTCGGGCGCCACGGAGATCGCGCGGCCGAAGACGTACACCCGCGCGTCGCCGCCGTACGGCTTGCGCGGCGCGGCGGACGCCGTGGCGGAGACTGCGAGCGCCAACGCGGCGAGGGCGGCCCGCTTCACTTCGCCTCCTCCAGATCGACGATCGAGAACGTGCGGATCTCGCTGTCCCGACGCTCACGCCAGGAAGCGGTCAGGACGTCGACGCGCCCTTCGCGGAAGCGCCCCGCCGCAAGCGCCTGGACCGCGCTCGGGATCCGGATCGTCGATCGAGGATATTCAGTGGAATACAATGAAACGATATCATGCCCGTCGGTCAACTCGGGGGCGGTGTGCAGGAAGATCGAGGTGCCCGCGAGGTGGGTGAGCGCCGAGCCCGCGCGCCCGGCCGGCTCCGCGCCGCCGCTCCAGGGGTTCCGCGTCAGCGCGTAGTCGGTGCTGACGAAGAAGGCGCGCTCGGCGTCGGCCCACACCGCGTAGGCGGGTGCGGCCTCCGCCGTGGCCCCGTCGCCCCGCACGAGGCGAGGGCCGAAGTGGTTCTTCCCGGGCACGGCGTGGACGAGGACCCACCCCTTCGCGTCCTTGCCGACCGGCATTCCCGGGAGGTCGCGCTCGATCGCGAGCCCCGAGCCGCGCCGAACGACGCGGTAGCCGCGATCGAGATCGCTGCTCCCGATCGCGAAGGCAGCGCCATCGCAGACCACGGTACCGAAGGGCTCGCGTGAGGGCGCAGGCGCGCGCGGGAGCGAAGTGAGGTCGAGCTCCGCGACGACGTCGAGCCCGCGGCGGTCGAAGCGATACGTGCGCACGTAGAACTCGGTCACCACCACGAGCTCGTCCGGCCGCCCCTCCGCGGGCGCACACGCGCCCATCGCCAACACCCGATCCGGCAGCACACTCAGGACCACCGCGGGCCCCGCGAGCGACACGGTCCCGGTCGGCGGCGGGGGCGGGGGCGGCGCGGTCTTCGCGCGCGAGAAGGTGCGGTCGGCGATCGCGAGGACGGGCCCCGGTTCGTCGGGCGCGGGCGCCCACAGGCCGCGGTCCACGCGGATGAGCGCGGCGGACAGCGCCGTGAGCTCGGAGCCGCCCACCGGCTCGACGCGGACGCTCAAGAGCCACTCGGCGCCCGCTGCGCGCGCCTTCGCTTCACTCGCCTCCGCGAGGTCGATCGTGTGTTCCACGCCGAGCTGGCCGAGGCGCCCGCGGACGAGGCCCGCGACCGTTCGGGTCCACGCGGCGTCGCCGGTCACCGCGACGGCGAGGTCGGCGTCCAAGGTGTAACCGCTGACGTCCGCGAGGCGGAGATCGGAGACGAGGCGTGTGACGGCGCCGTCGAGGTCGGCGGAGGGCGTCGCTGCGATGAGCGCCGCGAGAGACGTGATCAGCAACGGGGGCCTCGGGCTCGGCTCAAGGCTCGTAGTCCTCCCACAGCAGCTGGTCGGGCGGCGCGCCCTCTTCGGCGAACTCCTTCGGCTCGGTGCCGGTGAGGAACGGTTCGGTGCGGGCGTGCTCGGCGTCGGGCGCGACGAGCTTCTGCGTCATCGGGTCCACCACCGCGAACACGATGCCGGCCGGCGCCGCGAAGTCGCGCGCGGCGGTGCCCTCGATCGCCTTCTTCATGACGTCGAGCCAGATCGGGATCGCCGCGCGCCCACCGGTCTCCGCGGGGCCGAGTGGCTCGTTGTCGTCGAAGCCGACCCACACCACGGTCACGAGGTCCGGTGTGAAGCCCGCGAACCAGGCGTTGCGCGACTCGTTGGTGGTGCCGGTCTTCCCAGCGACCGGGCGATCGAGCACCTTCACGCGCTGCGCGGTGCCGTCCTCCACCACCGACTGCATGAGGCTCGTGATCAGGTAGGTGACCTCCGGGCGGATCGTCTGCTTGGGCTCCTCGGTCGCGAGCTCCATCACCTTGTCGTCGGGCGTCTTGATGCGGCGGACGAAGACGGGCTCCGCGAACTTCCCGCCGCTCGCGAGCGTGGCGTAGGAGTTCGCGACCTCCAGCGGCGTGACGTCGCCCGAGCCGAGCGCGAGCGTGAGGTTCTTCGGTAGCGGGCTCTGGATGCCGGCGCGCCGCGCCATGTCGAGCACGGGCTCGACGCCGAGCTTGTCGATGAGCTCCACGGAGCAGAGGTTCTTCGACTTCGTCAGCGCGGTGCGCAGCGTGATGTCGCCGTCGAACTTCTTGCCGTAGTTCTGAGGCTTCCACGAGCGCCCGGTCCACGGGTCGCGGTACACGCGCGGCTCGTCCTGGCAGATCGACGTCGGCGTGTACTTCTCGGTGTCGAACGCGGTCGCGTAGACGAACGGCTTGAACGTGGAGCCCGCCTGACGCCGCGCCTGCGTGGCGCGGTTGAACGTCCCCGCGCCGACGCCGAGGCCGCCGACCATCGCGCGCACCTCACGCGTAATCGGATCGATGCTCACGATCGCGCCCTGCACCTTGGGCGTCTGTTCGAGGATGCCGAGGTAGCGGCCTTCCTTCTCGTCGTGCGAGGTCACGCGCACGAACGCGATGTCGCCGACCGCGAGGACGTCGCTCGGGACGCCCGGGCGCCGGGTGTAGCGGTGGATGTCGAACTTGCGCGCCCACGACAGGCCGGTGCGCAGCGGGAGGTCCACGACCAGCTTCGGCGCGAGCTTCACCTTCGCGACGCGCCCGGGGTCGTCGACCTCGGTCACGACGCCGGCGTAGACGCGCTCGTTGGTGAGCGGCACGAAGCGCGCGCGCTCCGCGATACGCGAGGTGGCGATCGGTTTGGGCTCGCCCTCGATGCGCGACAGATCCCACACGATCGTCTTCTTCTCGTCCGCGCGCTTCGCGTGGCGCTCTTCGAGGAGGCGCTCGAGCTCACGCAGCTCGTTGCGCTCGAGGTGGTGGATCGGGCCGCGCCACCCCTGGCGCTTGTCGAGCTCGCGGAGCCCCTCGTCGAGCGCGGCTTCGGCGGTCGCTTGCAGGTCGGGGTCGATGCCGGCGTGGACCTCGAGGCCGCCGCTCATCGTGCGGGCCTCGCCGACCTTCTCTTCGAGGATCTGACGGACGTGCGCCGCGTAGTACGTGTTGCTGTCGAGGGCGTCGTCCTTCGCCTCCACGAGCGCGAGGCCGGACTTCACGGCGGCGTCGTACGTCTCGGGCTTGATCTTCTCCAACTCCTTCATACGCCGGAGGACATAGCCGCGCCGCTCGAGCGCGCGCTCCGGGTGACGGAAGGGATCGAGCCGCGACGGTGACTGCGGGAGCCCCGCGAGGAGCGCGGCCTCCTCGACGGTGAGCTTCGAGACGTCCTTGTCGAAGTACGTCTTCGCCGCCTCCTGCACGCCGTACGCGCCGTGCCCGAAGTAGATCTGGTTGAGGTAGAGGAACAGGATGTCCTGCTTCGTGAGCGCCTCCTCGATGCGCTTCGCGAGGATCATCTCCCGGAGCTTGCGGGTGTACGTCTTGCGCGAGTCGAGCAGGAACGTCTTCACGGTCTGCTGCGTGATCGTGGAGCCGCCGCACTTCTTCCGGCCGGATACGAGGTTCTTCACCGCGCAGCGCGCGACGCCGACGTAGTCGAGGCCCTCGTGCTCGAAGAACTGATCGTCCTCGGCGGCGAGGACGGCGTCGACCATCACGGTGGGGATGCGATCGAACGGCACGACGGTGCGACGCTCGAGCGCGAAGCGCGCGGTGACGCGGCCGTCCTTCCCGTACACGACGGTGGCCTGGTGCGGGCGGTAGTCGGCGAGCGTCTCGATCGCGGGGAGGTCACGCGCGAGCGCGACGATCAGGATGACGCCGCCGATCCCGCCGACGATCGACAGCGCGACGAAGGTCAGCGCGGCGCGCCGCACGAAGCGCGCGAGGCGGTTCCCCTTCGGCGCGACCTCGATCTCGGGCTCGGTGACGTCGGTTCGCGGGTCCATCAGTCGGCTCAACATCCGCGGTCGTACCAAGCAAGACCACGACCGGTGCGGTAACGGCATGCAACCATCCGAAATTCCTTGGCACAATCCCCGGGTCCGAGGCCCGTGGTGGGGCCCACCACGCGCGTACCGGGTGCGTTCGTCCCGCGACCTGGGGTTTGACGACTCGGTCGCCCAACGTGACGATGCCCCCATGAGCTGGTCCGAGGTGTCGAGCGCGCCCCTCGGGCCGGACGCGCGCGTGGGTCCGTACGAGATCCGCGGTCACCTCGCCACCGGAGGGATGG
>JAUHYN010000321.1 GCA_030426505.1 bacterium
ACCGGAACAGGCGGCCAGCACCGACGCGGTGACGAGGAGGACATTCAGACGACGATCGGACATCGACGACCCGCTTTCCGCGCGACGCGCGCGACGGTTGGCCCGGACACCCGCATCGCTCGCGGGCGCGCTCGGCTCGAAACTGCGGTTAGGCATAGCAAACCGGGTCGGATCGCACCATCGACGCGGCGACGTTCCGCGGCGAACCCCTGCGCTCGACGCGAACCGTTCGAATCGACCGGGGCCCGTGACGAGGCTCATCTGCGGCGCCGCCGCCACGTGAGGAGCCCCAACAGGCCCACACCCAGGAGGCTGCTCGGCGCGCCGCGGCCCGGGGCGGAGCACCCGCAACCGCCCTCCTCGTCGATGATCGCCGCGCCGGCGTCGCGCAGGCCGCCGTCGCGGATCGCGGCGCCGCCGTCGCGGCCCACGCCGGAGTCGGGCGTGCCGGCGTCGACCGGATCGCACGTGGACGCGGGATCGATCGCGATCGACAGCGACAGCGTCGCCATCTGCGCGGGGCCGGGATCGGCCTCTTCGAACGCGACCTGGAGCGTCCCGCCGCGCGGATCGCCGCCGTTCTCGGCGACGAGCGTGTCGACGTAGCGCTTCGTGACCGACTGGTACCAAAGGCGCGCGTCGACCTCGATCGCGTCGCCGACGAAGTCGCACGGGACGGTCGCGGTGACGGTGACGTCGTCCCAGTGCGCGAGGACCCCCGGCGACACCTCGGGGTACGTGACGCCGACGGGCGCGGTCGTCGCGGTGACCACGAGGCCGCGCGGAGGGATGCGGTTGTCGAAGAAGATCGCGTCGTTCAGCGCGAGCCGGTGGCCGGGGCCGATCCCGTACTGCCCCTGGATCGCTTCGTACGTGACGACGGGATCCACCGGCTCGCCCGTCGCGGTGTCGAACGCGCCGCGCACCAGGCCGACGTCGGGCGCCGCGACCTCGAGCCACACGCGCCGCCCCTCGGGGTAGCCGGTGGGGAGCTTGTGTCCGCTGAGGTTCGTGACGCGGAAGGTGAGCGCGACGGCCTCGCCGCGGCCGGCCGTCGTCGGCGGATCCTCGACGGCGAAGTCGACGGCGGATCGGAGCATCGCGTCGATGCGCGACTGGCCGCGCACGAGCTCGGTGGCCAGCCCGAGATCCGGCCGCAGGAACGCGACGGCCCCGAGGAGGAACGCGTTGCCGCCGGCGAGCGCGTGGCTCGATCGGTCCGGTCGCACGGGCCCGTCCATCGCGACGCGCCCCTCGCCCTGAGGCATGTGGCAGTCCTGGCAGCTGATGCTCTCGGTCGCGAACGCGCTGGTGGCCCACTCGGTGTACGTGACCTGTTCGGGGAACGGCATCCCCATCGGCGTGCCGTCGAGGTCCACGCGCTCGACGAGCGGGTTCCTCAGATCGTGGCAGCTCCCGCAGAGCTCGGACTGCTCGAACCACTCGGAGAACTCGGCGCGGTGGGGCGCCATCGGATCCATCAGCGGGCCGCGCATGTAGATGTCATCGGCGACGAGGTACTGCCCATTCCGCTGCCAGGTCGAGGGCTGCATCCGGTGGCAGGCCGAGCACGTCACGCCGCCGTCGGTGTCGAACAGGCCGCTGCCGTCGGTGGGGACGCAGCGCCCCTCCATCCAGGCGGCGGGCGCGTGGCAGCGCAGGCAGAAGTCGCCGACGCCGGGGACGTCCTTCTCCGCCTCGAGCAGCGCCGACAGGTACAGCGGGTTCCGGGCGGCGTGCGCCATCGGGCTCCCGATCCAGGTCTCGTACGCCGTCGCGTCCTCGTCGAAGCCGCCGTGGCACCCGCGGCAGACGCCGGGATCCTGGAAGAACACGGACACGCTACTGGTCCCGGGGAGCTCCACCTGCGCGGTTTGCAGCCCCAGGACCATCAGGGCGAGGAAGCCCGCCGAAGACACCACGACGTCGCTATATCCGCAGTGATGTCACCCAGGCCACGATCTTCGTCGATTGACAGGGCGAGGCGCGCTCCCTACATCCGACATCGCACCACGGTCCCCAGCCCCGCACGAGGTCCTGAACACATGCGCATCACGAAGCTCTTCTCGCTCTTCCTCCTGACCCCGGCTCTGGCCTGCAGCGGCAGCAGCACCACGGACGACGACGACGTCATCATCCCGCCCGGCGAGCTCACCTGCCCGACGCCCTCGGACGGCACGCTCTCCGTCTGCGACCTGAAGCTCGACGGCGGCGCCGGCCAGCCGACGTTCGGCGACGCCGTGGTCGTGACCAACGTGGTCGTGACGACCCCCCCGTACTCGATCCTCGAGAACTCCGAGACGAACGAGACGACCCTCGGCGGCTTCTTCGTCCAGGACGCCCAGACGACCGACGCCCTCGCCGGTCGCTACGGCGGCATCCTCGTCACCTACCGCCCCGACATGATCGCCGGGACGCTCCCCGCCGCGGGCGACATCGTCCAGGTCACCGGCAGCTACCGCGACTTCGGCCAGATGGACGGCCCGCGTCAGAAGCAGATCGAGGCGAGCGCGGTCGACGTCATCAGCGGCGGCGGCGCGGTCCAGGCGATCGCCGTGGACGACCCGGCGTCGATCGCGACGGGCGGCTCGCGCGCCGAAGGCCTCGAGGGTGTGCTCGTGAAGATCAGCAACGTCTCCGCGACCGTCGTGCGCGACGTCCCCGGCTCGGGTGGCAGCCCGATCTTCGGCGCCTTCCAGGTGACCGGCGGCCTCGTGATCTCCGGTGAGATCTTCCAGTACCGCGCCATCGAGCAGGAGCAGTTCATCACCATCACCGGCGTGCTCCGCATCGGCACCGCGCCGTTCGACAGCGGCATCTACATGCTCACGCCGACCAAGCGCGACGACGTCGTCTCGCAGAACCCGACCCCGACGATCACCAGCATCACGATGCTCCAGGATCCGAACGCCCCGGACCGCCCGCAGATCTGCTCGCGCACCGGCAACTCGACCGTCGGCCGCTGCCCGCCCGTCGTCCTCGACGACGTGGTGGTCACCGCGTCGGGCGGCTACGTCAGCGCGAACCTCCGCTCGATCTGGGTGCAGGACACGAGCGTGGCCGACGGCCGCTTCGCGGGCGTGAAGGTCGTCTACCCGGCGGACGAGACGAACATCCCCGACGTCGGCGACATCATCGACATCCGCGGCGAGGCCATCGAGTGGTTCCGCGGGATGCAGGTGCAGAACGCGACGTTCACTGCGAAGGGCACCGTCACGTCGTCGACTGCGCCGGTCGTCGTGGCGGCGGCCGATGTCGCGCGCACCGCGGCGCCGGAGATGAACCCGTACGAGGGCGTGCTCGTCACCATCGAGAATGTCTCGGTCACCGAGCGCTGCGTCGACAGCAACGGGCGAGACTTCGGCAACTGGGTCGTGGACGGCCCGGTCTTCCTCGGGACCGCGTTCGAGTACACGTACAACGGCGGCTTCGGGCCCTCGACCGCGATGTGCGGGATGCCGAACGTCGACTGCAGCTGCGCGGGGATGTCGCGTCCGGACGACCAGCGGATGGTCGGCGACACGTTCCGCTCGATCACGGGCGTGTTGAACTACAGCTTCGACGAGTTCCGCCTCGAGCCCCGCGGCGACTCGGACATCGTCCAGTAGGCGCGACTCAGCTCGGCTCGACGCGCGGCTTCCGTTCGGAGGCCGCCTCCTCCAAGAACCTCTCGAACACGTCCTGCAGGTTCGGGTTCCGGATCGGCTTCGTCAGAAACGCGTTCATCCCGGCGTCGAGGCACGCGACCTCGTGCTCGGGGAGCCCGTGCGCCGTGACGGCGACGATCGGGACCTTCGAGATCGCGCCTTCGAGCGCGCGGATCGCGCGCGTGGCCTCGAGCCCGTCCATCACCGGCATCTGGCAATCCATGAGGATCATCGCGTAGGCGCGCTGCCGCGCGGCCTCGAGCGCTTCGCGGCCATCCGCCGCCACGTCGGTGTCGAAGCCGAGGCGCTGCACCATGCGCACGAGCACCTTGCGGTTCACGACGTTGTCGTCGACGACGAGCAGTCGCAACGCGGGCTCCGCGGGCGGTTCGGCTTCGGCCGGCGCGTCCGAGGCGGTGGGCTTCAGTTCGGCGGACTCTGCGACGGCGGGCTTCGCATCGGTGGGCTTCGGTGCGGCGAGCGCTTCGACGGGTTCGGCTCGCGTCGACACCCGCGACGACTCGGCGTCCGCTTCGGCCTCGTGCGGGGTGATGCCCGGCGCCGCCATGTCCGACGCGCCGAAGAAGCCGCGCTCGATCTCGAGCGGCTCGAACGTGAAGGTGAAGCGGCTGCCGCAACCCGGCTTGCTGTCGAGCGTGATCGTGCCGCCCATGACCTCGGCGATCTGCCGACAGATCGCGAGCCCGAGGCCCGCGCCGTCGTTGGCGCGCGTGAGGCTCCCGTCGCCCTGGATGAACGCATCGAAGATACGCGACTGAATCGCTTCGGGGATGCCGGCGCCGGTGTCGACGACGTCGATCCGCACGCCCGCGTTGGGCTTCGCGCACGGGGCGCGCGACAACGTCACCGCGACGGAGCCGCTACGCGTGAACCGGATCGCGTTGTCGAGGAGGTTGTCGAGAATCTGGCGGATGCGTCGCGCGTCGCCGAAGACCGCGCGTGGCGCGTCTTCGGCGATCGTCGCGGACAGCTCGAGGCCCTTCTCGAGGGCTTGCGGTTCGTGACGGACACGCGCCGCCTCCACGAGGCCCGCGAGATCGACCTCGACGTTGTGCAGCTTGATGCGCCCGGCTTCGACGTCGGAGAAGTCGAGGATGTCCTCGACCGTCCCGAGCAGCGACGCCGCGGAGCTACGGATCGCGCCGGCCATCTGCCGCTGATCGTCGTCGAGCGTGGTGTCGAGCAGGAGCTCGGTCATCCCGATGACGCCGTTCATCGGCGTGCGGAGCTCGTGGCTGATGTTGGTGAGGAACTGCGACTTGAGGACGTTCGCCTCTTCCGCGGCGCGGCGCGCCTCCGTGAGCTCGCGGAGTTGGCCCGTGAGCTCCTCGTTCTGCGCGCGCAGCTCTTCGAACGCGCTGCGCGCCGAGAAGAGCGCCATGAACGCGTGCCTGAGGCGCGACCACAACGTCATGGTCGGCGCGTGCGTGATCACGTACTCGGCGACACGCCCGTTGATCTCGGTGCGCACCAGCGCGTCCGGGAGACCGTAGGGGCGCGTGCCGGAGACGAAGATGCCGCCGAGGAAGTGAAAGAACGCGTCGCTGACGCGGTACGGCTCCGGGACCTCCGCCGTCATGCGCACCGTCGAGCCGTTGAGGGAGGTGTACGTCGTGCGGATGTTGCGGAACAGCTTCCGCGCCGCGAACTGATCCGCCGCCCAGTAGAACGTCTGCGGGCTCGTGAGGAGGCGCAGTGTCGCGGTCAGCGCGCGGACGGTGGGGGTGTCGTTCGAGGCGGCGCCGGCCTTCGACATCTCGAGCGCGCCGCCGACGATTCGGCTGAGCCGATCCGACAAACGCGCGAAGTCATCCCACGCGATGTGTCGATTCGGATCACGGACGTGCTCGACGGTGAGGTCCAGCCCTTCGACGAAGCGCTCGGCGGTGACACCGTGCGCCTCGGCGATCGCGAGATAGACCTGCACGGCGCGGCAGGAGACCTCTCGAGCTTGTATCGCTGGCGCTTGGGCGCCCATGTCGACTCTGTTCGGTCGATCTCACCGTGAGCTTGAGCGCGGATCTCGATTCAGCGACGTCGGACGCGTCGTCGTCTCAACGCGACCGCGAACGCGAGCCCGAGGGCGAGCGCCGCGGAGGGCCGCTCGCGCGAGGTCGTCTGGCAGCTGCAGGTCCCGCCCCCGCACTCCGGATCGCACTCGCAGTCGGAGTCGCACGCGTTCGACGTATCGCACGCGCAGTACCCCGCGTTCTGCTGGGTGATCTCGCGGGTCGGCGCGTCGTCGGGGGTGTCGAAGGCCTCCGGCCAACAGAAGCCCTGCGTCGTGCCGGACGGCGCGAGGCAGCGGAGGCCCGCCGAGCAGTCGTTCGTCTGGCTGGTGATCGAGCACTCGCGCGTGCAGAGGCGCTGGTCGCCGAAGACCGTGCAGACCGTCGACTCGCACTCGGCGCCGGACTGACACGGCTGCCCGTCGTACTTGAAGCCCTCGCTCGGGACGCACGCGCCGACGGGGAGCCCCTCGGTGACACACATCGTGTTGGCGGGGCACTGCGCCTGGCTCGTGCAGCTCGCGTAGCAGAGCGCGGAGTCCACGCCCTGGACCTCGTCGAAGAGGCACTGGCTGGTCCCGAGGCAGACCTCCGGGAGGCACGGCTCGCCGACGCCGGCCTTCGTCAGGCACACGTACGTGTTCGCGACGCCGTTCACCGCCGTGCACTCCTGGCGGAGGCCGCAGAAGTTCCCGCCCGGCGCACACTGCGCGAAGCAGTACGTGATGCCGGAGCCGGGCGCCCACTCGAGGCACATGTGGCCGGCCTTGCAGGTCCCGTTCGCGTAGCAAGCCTCGTTGTGGCCGCCCTTCCCGGTCGGTGAGCACACGCCGGAGTTCGGGACGCAGACGCCGATCTGCGTGGTGTCGAGTTGGGTGAGCTCGCACTGGTAGCCGCTCGGGCACTGGCCGCTCGGGTTGGCGGGGTCGCAGGGCTTCGTGCAGAAGGGCTGGTTGAAGTTGCGGAACGGGACGGATACGCACAGACCCGAGGCGCACTGGTTGCCGTTGCTGCAGAAGTCACAGAGCTCGTCGGCGGCGATCGCGGCGAGGCAGTAGTCGCCGACGGAGGTCGCGGTACACGGGAAGCCAGCGGGGCACGTCGACGGATCGGAGACGGCGCACTGCGCGGTGCAGTAGTTCCGGCCGAGCTGGTCGTCGCGTGCGCAGAGGTTCGACGCGCAGTCCGGGTGCGCGGTGCAGGGCGCGCCGATCGGGCCGCCGCCGCCGGTGCCCGGCGTCTGACCGGGGACGGGCTGGCCGTTGGAGTACAGCGAGCAGACGCCCTGGACGTCGTCCTGCGACGGCACGCGCTGCATCATCTTGTTGTTCGACGGGTACATCGCCGCCGCGGGGTCGTTGCTGTGGTCGAGGCCGAGGAAGTGGCCGGCCTCGTGGAACGCGACGGTCTCGACGTCGACCTTGCCGGGCGTGCCCATCCCGATCTCCGAGTCGGTGGTCGTCCACGTCCAGGTGAGGCCGTTGAAGATCATGTCGGCGTCGGTGATCGCGCGCTGATCGTCGAGCGAGTAGAAGACGTAGGTCAGCGCGAGCGTCGCGTCCTGGCCCGGCCACTGGTTCTGCTGGTCGACCCAGAAGATGCGGTTCGAGCCGTCGTTCGCCACGTTGCGGGGCGTGGTCCAGGGATCCTCCCTGAACTTCAGGTACGAGCAGGAGACCTCCTCCCACGTGTTGAACGCGCGTCGGATCGCCTCGAGCTCGGAGTCGTCGGGGATGTCGTCGGAGCCGAGCGGATCGAGCCGGTAGGAGACCGGCGTGCTGGCGTCGTTCAGCCAGCGCTGGCCCTGGGCCGAGAACCCGGACGTGAAGACGGCGAGCGCGAGGACCGGCAGCGGCAGGCGGCGCATCCGGTTCATTGTGGAGGCGCGATCGCGCTCGGCGCAACTCGGCATAGTTCGAGTATCGGGTGTGCGGGGGGTTGGGTTGCGGAATTCGGGGATCGAGGGAGTTGGGTATGGGGGTGGTTGTGGCTGGTTTGGGTGTTGGGGCGGTGGGGAGTGCCCAGGCTCGGCGGCGCTTTGGACGTCGGACGGGGACCTCACCGCCGGGAGGCCGTTTTGCTCGCCGATCGCGAGGCCCCTCGGCTGCGGTGACCGCTTACGCACGGCGATCAAAAACAGATTCCCGGCGGCAAGGTCCCCGTCCGCCGCCCCGCGCCGCTGGACGCGTTGCCTCCACACGGGCCGGCGCACCGTTGATGCCGACGGCCGAGAGGACCATTCCGCAGAGGGGGTTCGACGGGGTGCCCAGGGACACGCTTCGCTGCGGCGCCGAGCGCGGAGCCCTCGGGGCAAGGCCCTTCTCGTCGACTCGCGTGTTCCGACGCCGTACCGCTTGGCTGACCTTCCTGTCGCGAGTCGACATAGGCCTTCCCTCGATCTCCGCGCCCGGCGCCTCCGCTCCGCTCTCGTGGTGCTGAAGATGCCTAGGTGCGTGACCTTCGTGTGCTGATTTGACGCTGCGCCCCGGGAGGCGGGACGACTCGGCGATGTTGTGAGATGGATCGGCGCGTGGAGAGGGGGCGCCGCGGCCCGGCGGCGACCTACTTACCGAAGTAGCGGTCGATGTCCGCGACCATGGCCGGGACCTTGCGCTTGCAGATCTTCACGACGGAGG
>JAUHYN010001432.1 GCA_030426505.1 bacterium
GACGCGAGCGCTGCGCCGCGACCGCGCGACGCCGGCCCGCCCGCCCCGGTGCTGCCCCCTCCGCCTCCGCCGCCTCCACCTCCGACCGCCGACGAGAACCCGTTCGTGACGTTCTGATCCGATGCGTACGCTCGCCCTCCCCCTCGTGGTCTCGATGTTCGTCGGCGGCGCGGCGCACGCGTCGCCGTGGACGCTCCCGCAGGGCGAAGCGGTCGTCATGACCGGCTTCGACTTCGAGCTCGCCACACGCGAGTTCATCGACCGCGGCCCCGAGCGCGACTTCCCGCTCGCCGGCCGCTACACCGGCACCACGCTGCGGCTCGGCGGGCGGTTCGGCCTCACGGATCGCCTCGAACTCGAGGCCTCCATCCCGCTCCGCCTCGTCGCGTACACGTCCGATCCCGTAATCCTCGCGCCGCGCCCCGAAGGCGTGACCGACGAGCTCGGCTACTACCAAAGCAGCGTCGTCGACTTCTCACGCACCGGCTCCGGCGTCGGCGACCTCGAGATCTCGGGCCGCTACCGCTGGACGACCGGCGCGTTCGCGCTCGCGACCGAGCTTCGCGTGAAGACGCCGACCGGCTACCGCGGACCGGAGGGGACGTTCGGGCCCGAGCCCAAGACGATCGAAGCGTTCATGGCGCAGGCCCCCGACCTCGTCCGCCCGACGAACGTCCGCGACGACGTGACGCTCGGGGATGGCCAGCTCGATCTCACCGCGTCGATGCTCGCGGGCGTCGCGACGCGCGTCGGCTTGTTCGCGCGCGCCGCCGCCGGCTACCGACTCCGCCTCGGCGGCGCGGGCGACCAGGTCGTCGGCGACGTCCGCGTGGGTCAGGCGATCGGCCGCCGCTTCCTCGTCTACGCCTCCTCGACGATCACCTACAGCGTGCAGCGCGGGCGCGTGGTCGGCATCAGCGCGAGCGCGATCGATCCGACCGTCCCCGCCACGGGCTACCGCGGCGCGGACAACATCCTGCTCATCGAACGGCGCCTCGAGTTCGACGCGCTCGGCGTCGGCGGCGGGTTCATCTGGCGCATGGCGGACACGGTGGAGATGAACGCGGGCTATCAGCGCACGGTGTGGGGCCGCTTCGTGGCGGCGACGAACGCGCTGTCGATCAGCGTCGCGCTGCGGATGGATCTGAACGAAGAGTGAGGCGCGGTCAGCGCCCGGAGCAGAACGCGTCGACCTGCCGGTCCGTGACGCCCCCACCCAGCGGCGGCATCCCGGGCGCGCGGCGGCAGCGCCAAGACGTCGCGTCGCGCGGCGGCTCGAGGCACTTGCAGAGCACGACGGGCGTGTTGGGGCGGAAGGCGGCGTCGGAGGCGCGCACGCACAGCGACGGATCGCTCTCGAGCCGAATCACGCCGGCGCGCGGATCGAACACGAACTTCTTCTCGTCCCGGTTGCCCTTGTCGCGGCAGTCGTCGAAGTAGACGAGCCCGCCACGCGCGGCGCGCAAGCACTTCGTGCGATCGTTGTACGCGCGGATCACGCTCCGCGTCCGGCTGAACAGGAAGCCCTGCGCGCCGCTGCCGCGGCGATCGCAGTTGCGCACGACGACCGGGTGACTCGGGCCCCACCCATTCGAGTTCAGACACATCCTGCCCTTCGCGACCGACTGGATCTGGATCGGGCCGTAGCGCTCACCGCGCGCGCGGCCGCGGTCGCGCCCCGGCGGATCCGCGGGGCGGCCCTTCTGATCGCCGGGCGGGTTCG
>JAUHYN010000322.1 GCA_030426505.1 bacterium
CTCGAGGATCAGCTTGCCGCCCTTCGGAGCCGGTGGGCGCGGCTTCGGCGGCGGCTTCGGGAGCCGCGACGACGAGTGCTCGCGGAACACCCAGATCGTCCCGGACGCGAGCGCGAGTGATCCCGCGAGCGCGGTCGCGATCAGCACCCACGGGAGCTTCGGTTTGGAGCGCGGGCGGGGCGGCGCGAGCAGTGCGTCGCGCGCTTCGGCCGCGGAAGCGAAGCGATGCCGAGGCTCCGTCGCGAGGAGCCGCGTCAGCCACGCGGCGAATGCGTCGGAGACGTTCGCGCGCTCCAGCCCCGGATCGCCGGGGAGCGGAGCGCGCCGCGTGAGGAGGTGCGCGAGGGTCGCGCCGAGGCCGTACAGATCGCTGGTCGCGTCGACCACGCCCAGGTGTTGTTCGGCCGGGATGTAGCCGGTGTGGCCGGCGAGCGTGAACGCGCCGGTGACGCTCATGTCGCGCGCGTTCGCGAACTGGCGGAGGGCGACCGAGCCGTCCTCGCACCAGAGGAGGTTCTGCGGCCGGACGTCGCGGTGATAGATCGCGGGTGAGAGGCTCTGCAGGTAGACGAGGACGTCGAGGACCTGCTCGGCGATGTGGCGCGCTTCGCTCTCGTCGAAGCGGTGCGTGTCGAGGACTTCGTCGAGCGGTGCGCCCTCGACCCACGACTCGACGGCGTAGAGCCTCAGGTGTTCGTCGTCGCCCTCCTGGAAGCTGTCGACGAGGCGCGGGACATTGGGGTGGTCGAGCTGCGCGAGGAGCGTCGCCTCCTTCACGAACGACTCGACGACGCCGTGGTCGCGCACGTGACGGAACTCGAGCTCGCTGATGCGCACGCGCGTGCCGTCGGGCGCGCGGCCGGCGTACGTGCGGCCTTGGCCGTACTCGCTCAGCACGGCTTCGACTTCGTAGCCGCCCGGGCGCAGCGCGATGCCGCAGCGCATGCACGTGGTCTCGGCGGCGACGCCGCAGCGCGGGCACCAATCGGTGGCGGTCGCGATCGCTTGGAGGGACAGCTCGAGCTCGGCTTCGGCGGCGACGCGATCGACGCAGTGATCGCAGGACGCGAGGTGACCTTCGAGATCGTCGAAGTCGATCGCGTCGTGCGCGCGCATCACGAAGAGCGCGAGCTGTTCGTCGGTGGGGTGGTGGGCGGTCATGACGCCTCCTCGAGCGCGTCCCGGACGCGACGGCGCACTTCACACAGGATCTGCCGGACGCGTTGGACGGAGAGACCGAGTCGCTCCGCGATCACGGCGTGCGGGGCGCTCGGGTCCTCGTAGACCGCGCGGAAGACGCGCTGCGAAGAGGGCGGGCAGTAGGTCAGCGCCTCGATCGCGATCGCGAGTTGCTCCTTCGCGAGGAGGCGTCGCTCGGCGCTCGGCGGCCCCTCCACCGCGGAGGCGAGCCTCGACAGCTCCCGCTTCGCGCGCTTCTCGACGGCGTCCTTGTCCATCGCGTCGAGCGCGAGGAAGCGCGCCTGCCGGATCGCGAGGCCCGGGAAGCTGAGGCGGTCGAGCTTCCCGGCGCGCTCCTGTTCGTACAGCCGCGCGAACGCGCGCTGCGTGATCTCTTGGGCCCGATCCCACCGCAGCCCGAGCGCGAGCACGGAAAAGAGGACCGTGTGCTGGTGCGCCTCGACGATCGACGCCCAGTCGGGCGGCGGCGCGAGCTGCGTCGCTTCGCTGTCGTCAGCCGGGCTGATGGCGCCAGTCTCCACGCACGCCGAGAACGGGCGGGGCGCCCCGGCATATCGCAGGAAAAATGCCCGAGGCCGGGGCGGGGCGCCATGGGTTTGCGAGCGGGAGGCGTGATCGGTGTGGGCACCTCGGCAAGATCGAGGGCATGATCCCGACCGTGGGGCGTTCGACTGCGGTGTCCTGGGCTGCGTGGCTTGTCTCGCTGACAACGGCGAGCTGCGGTTCGGTCCCGGAGCCCGCGGGCAACTATGGGGCCTGCGGCGGCGGAGCGAGCCTACTCTGCGACCGAACAACGATGCTTCGAGGCGTGCCGTTCGGGGTGACCGGAGATTCATTGTCGATCGTTGGAGATCTCGACGGCGATGGATTGCATGACCTCGTCTTCGCCGATCGAGAGAACAACGACGCCGGCCCGGACACGGGCGCGGTGTACGTCGTCTATGGGCGCCGCGGAGGCTTCGGCGCTCAGCTCGATCTGGCGAACGCCGATGCGACGCTGCGGGGCTCCGCCGCTCTCCCCCTGGAGGGCGCGCTCGTTCGCGCCGCCGGGGACGTCGACGGTGACGGGTACGCCGACGTCCTGATCAGCGGCCGAAGCGCGCCGCTGGCCGGGTGCCCGGAAGGCTCTACGACGTTGCTCTACGGTGGGCCCTCGCGCTTCGCTGGGGTCGCCGACCTCGAGGACGTCGCGGCTACGACCTTCGTGGAAGACCAACGGATCGTCGGACAGAACTTGCGAGGCGTCGGCGACGTCGACGGTGACGGCTTCGACGACTTCCTGGTCGGCGTAACGGGTCGGTGTCGCGCGGGCGCATTCGCGACGGCTTCGCCGACATTTTGGTCGGCGCCTACGCTGCAGACTCGGCTTCGGTGGCCCTGTTCTACGGAGCACCGGATCGCTTCAGCGGTGCGTTCGAAGTCGCGAACGCCGACGCGGTCCTCGAGCCGGGCGCCATCCAACCGTGGAGCACGATCGGTCTGGGGGACGTCGACCTCGCCGGCGGCGCCGAGTTCGCCCTGACGACGCGCGGCGGCGACCTCCACGTCTTCGAGGGGACGCCCACGCAGCGCGGAGGCCTCGTCGGCTTGGACGACGCGCTCGCGCAGTTCTCCCCGGAGCAGCCTGGAGACGGTTTCGGCGTCTCGGTCGCCGCGGGAGACATCGACGGAGATGGCCGCCGAGACCTCGTCGTGGGC
Source organism: bacterium (assembly GCA_030426505.1). GTDB lineage: Bacteria > Myxococcota > Kuafuiibacteriia > Kuafuiibacteriales > Kuafuiibacteriaceae > JAUHYN01. The sequence continues at coordinate 2,899 of JAUHYN010000322.1, forward strand.
GCGCCCGGTTCCAACGCTGCGGGCTTCCAGACCGGCTCCGCCTACGTGTTCTTGGGCGCATCCGATGCTGCCACCGATCGACGCGCGAGCGACGCCGATCTGGTGATTCGGGGACAGACCCATCGAACCGAATCGGACTTCGAGTTCCACGACGTCCTAGGCAGTGAGGTCACCGTCGGGGACGTGGACGGCGATGGGTTCGACGACCTCGTCGTGGGAGCGCCGTCCGACTTCGTGGCCGGTGCGCACGGGGGCCGGGCGCTGCTCGTCTACGGCGGCGACGTGCGTGGTGAGTAGGTTGCGAACTCAGGCGCGGCGGCGCTGAAGAGGCGCTCCCGCATGTCGGGGTAAAGATGCCGTACGTCCGGACAGGTCGGGGCGCTACCAATGCGCTACCGCATGAGCGCGGACCCAGATCGGAGCGCGCTGTGTATACAGTTTCCAAATGACGAGATCGAGCGAGTGGCGAGGACGCGTTCTCTTGTTGGGGCTGGGTTGCCTCACGGCGTGCGGCGAAGGCGTGGCCATTGTCCCCGGGCCGCCACCTCGGGTCGAGATCGTCGCGCTCGAGGCCGAGCTCGTCCCTTCTTCGACGATTCCGCTCGGGACGTCGGCGCACATCGACGTCCAAGTGACGTTCAGTGACGGTCGCGTCGAGCCGTGGCGCGTCGGGAAGGCTCCGCAACTTCAGTACAACGTCGACGCGACGACCTCGGACCTCATCGACTTCGTCCCGCTGACGTTCGAGCCGAAGCGGACGGGCGTCGGGTGGATCGAGCTGATCCTCGAAGGCATCACGGAGCGCGTCGAGTTCGAGACCGTCGTCGGTTCGTCGTCCGTCGCGGCCGTCGTACCGACCTTCGCGCGCGAAGTGGACGTCGGTGTGCCGCTCCCGATCACGAGCCAGGTCGAGTACGCCGACGGCACGCTCGTCGACGGGGCGGGCCTCGTGACCTGGCGGGTGGCGAGCAACTCGGCCACGATCGCGGACGGACAGCTCGTCCTCGACCAGCCGTACGACTACGCTTTGGTGGGGCGGTACCGTGAAGCCTGGACCACCGTCACGGTCTCCGGACGCTGAAAGGCCGCGAATGGACACCACGAACACAATACGCGGACGTCTCTTCGGAGCGCTCGGCGCCCTCGCGGTGTCCGCGGCGTGCGGGCAGGGCACGACCTACGTGCGGGACACCGCGCCGCCCGAGCCCGAGAAGATCGTCGCCGCGCTCCAAGCCCACCTCGACCCGTCGCCGTTGGTGCTCGGGGAGAGTTCGGAGCTCATCACGACGGCGACCTTCGAAGACGGCTCGACGGCGCGGTTCAACCCGGACATGTCACTGCGTTCACCGGCGACTCGGCTCGTCGACATCGCGGGGTGGAGCTTCCGCCCCAAGCGCGTCGGGACGGGGACCGTGGCGGTCTACAAGGGCGATGTGCGGATCCACGTCGAGATCGAGGTCGCTCCCGGGAGCTCCTCGGTCGCGGGGATCCACGTGCCGTTCGAGGCCGCGACGATCGCGGTGGACGAAGCGCTCGAGCTCAGCGCCGAGATCGAGCTCCTCGACGGGACTCGGGTCGACGGCACGAGTCAGGTGACGTGGTCGGTGTCCAACGCATCCACCGCGACGATTACGGAAGGCACGCTGGTCGGGCTCGAGCGCGGCGTCGTGGCGCTCGAAGTCGAGCACCTCGGCGCTTGGGACCGCTTCCAGATCACCGTCGTCGACTGACTCTCAGGAGGCCGCGCCCACGAAGCGTTGCACGAAACGCGCGATGATCTCCGCGTAGGCCTAATCCGCGCCCATTCCTGGCCGGACAGAGTATTCTCGGGAACATGAGCGTGGGAAACTGGCGTTGGCTCCTCTCCTCGGTCCTCTTCGCATCGGGCGCAGTCGCGTGCGGAGAACCCGTCGCTGAGGTGCCTTACAACGGACCTCCGATGGCGAATCGTCCGGCTTGGGGGACCGTCGTGGGGATAGAGGCCGAGGTCGTGCCGAACCCCATCGTGCTCGGATCTGCAGCGCTGATCACGACGCGCTACGTCTTCGAGGACGGCCAGACGGCCGAGTTCGCTGCGACCCGGGCGAGCCTGAATTACGATGCGGCGACGGTGGGCCTGGCGGACATCACGCATCCGAACATCGAGCCGAAGCGGACGGGTACGGGTTGGGTCGAGGCGCTCTTCGATGGATTCGTCGCGCGCGCGGACTTCGAGGTCACCGTGGGGACCTCATCGGTCGTCGCCGTGATTCCGGCGGTCTCGGATCAGGAGATCTCCATCGGCGATCACATCCCGCTCGGTGCCCAGATCGAGTACGTCGACGGAACCCTCGCCGATGGAGGCGACGCGTTGACCTGGTCCCTCTCGAACGCCACGACCGCGACGATCGCCGATGGCGAACTCGTCGGCTGGTCCCAGGGGATTGTTACGGTCTTCGCGCGGCATGAAGAGGCATGGAACAGCGTCGTCGTGGTCGTTCGATGAGGTCGGGGCGAACTCGACGCGAATCTGGCGTTCCGCTCAGCCGTCGACCGTGTCGCGGGCGCCGACCAGCTCGCCCTCGAAGGTGCCGAGCAACGTCCGCCCGTTCTTGAACAGGAACCCGAAGGTGCCGGCCGCGTTCGAGCCGACCTCGCCGGAGTACGTCGTGAAGGTCACCTGGCTGTCCGCTTCGAGCTGGTCCGTCAGGTTGATCGTCATGTCGCGCTCGATGCGGCGCACGACGCCGCTCGCGTCGAGGATCGGGATCTGCTTGTTGGGCTCGATCATCACCGCTGACGCGTCGAACAGGATCGTCAGCGTCTTGAGCGGCGTGGTCACGCCCTCGTCCTGCAACAGGTAGTCGATCGTGATGAACTTGCTGTCGCCCGACTCCTGCACCTTGAGGCGCACGCTCGTGAACTCGAGCTCGAGCCCTTCGCAGTAGCTCCCCTCGAGCGCGTTGCCGCCGACCTTCTCGCCACCACAGGCGCCGGTGTCGTCGCCGCTGCACGCGGTCGCCGCGAGCAGCGCCGCGATCAGGATCCTTCGCATCGTCAGTTCTCCTTCGCGAACAGCAGGTCGCTGCGGATCGCGTCCTGGAACGCGACCGCGACCTTGCCGTCCGCGCCGATCACCAGGCTGTTGAAGAGGCCCACGCCGCCGAACCCTTGGCCGTCGGAGACGCGATACAGCTTCCAAGCGCCGCCCTCGCGACGCGCGAGCCGGACCTCGGAGTCCTCACCGAGCTCGCCGGGGCAGTCGCGTTCGCTCGTCGGGCCGCAGTACGTGTACGCGATGACCGGCTGGTCCTGCGCGTCGAGCGCGAGGCTCGGGAAGAGGCCGGTCTGCCCGCGCTCGTCCACCGCCTCGACGGTCCAGGTGTCGCCGCCGTCGGTCGACGTCGCGAGCGCGAGGTCGCGCGCGTCGAGGTGGAAGAACGCCATGTAGATCGTGCCGTCGGACGCGACCGCGAGCGAGACCCGCGAGGTCGTCTCGCTGGACGACACGCGCCGCGACTCGTACGTCCCGCCCGAGCCGTACGAGATCCACACGCCCGTGCGATCCTCCGCCGGGTCCGGGCGTCCGAGGTTGTAGCCGACGACCACGCTGCCGTCGGGCTTGAACGCGATGTCCGCGAAGGGGCCGCCGCTGCGCTCCGAGTCGACCTGCTCCGTGCCGCCGTTGCTGAAGTAAACCTCGACGTCCGACTGACCGAAGTCGAGATCCGCGAACCCACCGTGTGTGTCGCGGTACACCACCGCGTATTCGCTCCCGTTCGCGCGGATCGAAGGGTGGCTCCCGACCACGTTCCCGAAGTTGCAGTAGTCCTGACCCGCGCGGCACGTGCCGTTCGCCTCGCCGCTGGTGTCGACGAGGATCTGCGAGGCCCAGTTGTTCCCGTTCTTCGTGCGCAGCTCGAGGTCGGTGGGGAAGGGCGACAGCATGTTGTCGTCGTCGTCGCCGCCCAGATAGACGACGTGCGGGACGCCGCCCACGAGATCGAACCCGAGCCCCACGAGCTGGCCCGACGCGTCCGGCACCTGCTCCGCGGGACGACCGACGAGCTCCGTCGTCCAGGTGTCCGGCCCGGTGCGCTCCGCGAAGTGGACCTCCTGCTTCGGGTCGTTCGCGGGCACGTGACCGTACGCGACCATGAAGTTGCCGTTCGCGGCCCGCCGCATCACCGCGTTGTCGCCGTAGGTCGCTTCGCTGTTGAGGCCGGCGATGACCTCTTCGGTCACGTCGAGGTCCGTAATCGTGACCTCGCGCGGGCCGAGGTCGCGCACGCCCGCGTCGCGCGAGTCGACGACGTCGTCCGACGAGCCCCCCGAGCAAGCGACCGCGAGCGACGCGAGCGGGATCCACCAAACACGCATGTCGATCACTCTACCGCGAGACGCGCGCGAGCGCGGAACCCACCCCGGGGTGGAGGTCGGGTGCGGTGCCCGGGACGTCGTCGAGGTTCGCCTTGTCGGCGACCTGCTTCGCGCCCTTCTCGTCACCGAAGGAGAGCCTCAGCGCGATCTCGTTCGCAGCCGCGTAGGGGTGCCCCAGATCGGAGGCGCGCTGGAAGCCGAAGAAGGCGTCCTGCGGCCGCCCGAGGAGGAGGTCCGCCATGCCGATCTTGTTGTGGAAGCGGCCGTCGCGCTCGTCGATGTCGAGCGCGCGCCCGGACACGAGCCGCGCCTTCGCGGGCTCACCCGACGCGAGGAAGTAGTCGGCGAGCTCGGCGAGCGCGTCGAGGTCCTTCGGGTTCGCGGTGAGCGCCTGCTTCAGCTCTTCCTTCTTCTGTTTCGGCGGCGGCGGCGCGGCCTGCGACACCGACGGGATCGGCTGCTCGGTCGTGCGGTTCACACACCCGAGCATCGCGCCGGTGAACACCGACAGCGTGCGCGCCTTCGTCACACACGTGTCGAAGAACTCGTCCGCGCGCGCGCGGATCTGCGCGGCCTGCTCGGCGAGGAGCTGGCGGTACTGCTCGATCTCCTGGGGCGACAGGCCCTGCGGTACCGGCGCGTTCTCGAGGAACGACGCGAAGTCCGCGTAGGCGAGGGCGGCGCGGTGCAACGCGGCCACGGCCCACTCGCCCTGGTTGTAGCCGACCGCGTCGACCAGCGCGCCCTCGAGCTCCGACAGCAGCTCGGCCTTCGCGGCGGCGACCTCCTGCAGGTCACCGTCGGCGCTGATGCGCGTGAACTGGCGGTAGATCACGTCGCCGATCATGAACGCGGCGCGCGCGGCGTCGTCCTGCACGGACTCGCTCGGCGAGCGCCCGGCGGCCCGGACCGCGTTCGAGAAGCCCTCGAGTGCCGTCGACAGGTCGCCGGCCGGTCTCTGCGCCACGGCCGGCGCGGAGGCCGATGCCTGGCGGCGGGGGGCGCTTCGCGTGTGGCACGCACA
>JAUHYN010000323.1 GCA_030426505.1 bacterium
CGTCGATCTCCAGGCCACCGATCGCGGCGTAGCGTGACGGGACCTGCCGGTACCGACCGCCCGCGGCTCCGGAGTCGCTGAACAGCAGCTCGCAGGGCGTGCACATGCACAGGATCGTCCGCTCGCCGAGGTCGATCAGGTGACGGTGGTCGTCGGCGACCACCTCTCGTTCGAGGCGCACGCGTACGCGCTCGCGTCGGGGCAGGCGGTGTCGCCGCTGTTGGTGGGCGCCGCGACGGCCGATGGCTTCGGCTCCTCGGAGCTCGGGCGCTGGGGCGGCCTCGCGTACCGCCCCTACGAGCGCGGGGGCACGTACGTCGAGCTCGCGGCGGACCGCCTCAACGTCCGCCTCGCCTGGGACGCCCTCGAGCTCACGGTCGGGCGACAGCCGATCAACTTCACCGCGACCTCGTTCTTCACGCCGAACGACTTCTGGCAGGCGTTCTCGGCGCAGACGTTCTTCCGGGTGTACAAGCCTGGCGTCGACGCGGCGCGCGCGGAGATCGAGCTCGGCGCGCTCACGCGGCTGTCGGTGGTGGGGGTGCTCGGCTACGAGCGCGTCGGCGCGGCCGAGGTCGACGATCCGGTGACCGCCGCCGAGAGCTCGGCGGTCGCGAAGTTCTCGACCGTGGTCTCCTCGTTCGAGCTCGCGGTCCTCGGTGGCGCAGCGCCGCGGCGCTGGGTGATCGGGGGCGCCGTGCAGGGCGAGATGTTCGCGGGCATCGGCCTCCGCGCCGAGGGCCACTGGGCCGTGCCCCACGGCGACGCCCAGGACCCGCGCCTCGAGCTCTCCGTCGGCTTCGAGCGCCGCTTCGAGAGCTCGTTGATGCTCACCGCCGAGTACTTCTTCCACGGCGCGGGCGCGACCAACGTCGACGACTACGCGGCCCGCCTCAACGACCCCGTCTTCGCGGCGGGCCCGCGCTACTTCGGTCGCCACTACGCCGCCGCGGCGGCGTCGTACGAGATCACGCCGCTCACGAACGGCAACGCGCTGCTGCTCGTGAACCTCGTGGACGGCTCGATGCTCGCGTCGCTCTACGTCGTGTACTCGCTCGACGACGAAGCCGAGGCGTCCCTCGTGGTCTCCGTCCCCGTCGGCGCGGGGCCGACGCTCACGGGGTTGCAGAGCGAGCTGGGGGCGGCGCCGATGACCGTGGGGATCGAGGTCCGGCGGTACTTCTAGCCGAGGCAGAGGTCGCCCAACGGGCGAGTTCTGTCCGAGGCTGTGCCAGGAAGGCGCGCGGCGCGCGCGGCTGACGTAGGTGCTCGCCGCCCGGCGTCAGCCGGCCGCTTGCCCATGAACCTGCCCGTGTCCCTCGCGGCGGGCGAGGGCTCGGGCAGGTTCACGTTTCATCTACGCCGCCTTTGTCGTGACCTCCATCGGCGCCAACTGCACCGTCTCATACGGCATCTGCACGCCCTCGCGCCGGAACGCCTCGAACAGCGCCTCCCGCAGCGCGAACCGCTGCTGCACGTGTTCCTTCTCGTTCTCGATCCACGCCTGCAGCTCGATCTCCACGTTGTAGTCGTTCAGCGCCTTCACCACGACGCGGGGCGCGGGCTCGGCGAGGTAGATCGCTTCGTCGCGGACGAGGTCCAGCGCGACGCGGCGCGCCTTGCCGAGGTCCTCCTCGACGTCGATGGTCACCCCGATGTCGAGGCGGAGGTGCGGGAAGTTGGTGTACGACGTGACGGTCGAGTTCACGATCGTCGTGTTGGGGATCGCGAGCATCTTCCCGTCGACCGTCACCACGCGCGTGCTCCGCAGGGTGATGTGTTCGACGCGGCCGTAGGCGCCGTCGATCTCCACGAGGTCGCCGAGGACGAACGGGCGATCCCAGAAGATGAAGATGCCCGCGATGACGTTCGACAGCGCGTCCTTAGCGGCGAAGCCCACCGTCAGCCCCACCACCCCGAGGCTGGCCAGGACCGACGCGGTGTTGATGCCGAGCTGACCGAGCGCCATGACGCCCGCGACGACGAAGATCGTCGCCCGCGCCACGCCCGTCACGAACGAGTGCGCGGTACTGTCGATCGCCGCGCGATCCATGAGCGCGGTCGTCCCCCGCTTGACGACCCGCCAGACGATCCAGCCCACGATCAGGACGAGGGTCGCGACCAGCAGGTTTGGGAGGCGGTCCGCGACCCAGGTCGCGAGTCGAGTGGGGTCGAAACGTGCGCTGAGCTGCGCGAGGAACTCGTTCATCGAGACGAGCGGTAGCGCCGACCGCCAGCGATGGCCAGCGCCATCGGGCGACGATCCAGAACTTCCGGTTGCGGTAGTTGCGGAACAGCGCGCTCGCCATCGTACGGGGTACGTGGCGAGCGCTGCGGATCTGACAGACGCGGGGCGAGACTCAGGCGAAGGCCGAGAGGACGGGCTTCCCGAGACCGACCGATTCGTCGAGCTTGGCCTGGGGGACACCGAGCGCGAGGCCGAGCGTCTTCGCCATCGAGCCGAGGGTCTCGTCGTACGGGATGTCGCCGCCGGAGGCGCCGCTCGCGGAGTCGATCGACGTCGCGCGGTAGTCGTTCCCGTTCCGCTCGATGCCTCCGACCACGCCGCCCTTGAAGGCGTCGCCGATCATGACCGTGACGTGGTGGCTGCGGTTGTGGTCCCGGCCGTTCGTGCCCTTCTTCCGCAGCGTGCGGCCGAAGACGTTCAGGGTCCCGACGATCACCTCGTGACGCAGCACGCCTTCGGAGCGCAAACCGTCCAGGTCGGCGACGAGGCGCCCGATGCGCGCGACGCCGCTGACCGTCTGCTCGGTCTCGGCCACGAGATCCGTGTCGTTGTGGTTGTCGCCGCCGAAGCGCCCCTTGATCGTGATGACCGGGGTGATGTTCATCGCCGCGAGGATCGCCGCGGCAGACGCCTGGTTGTCTTCGTCGTTGTTGTCGATCGCGTCGAGCCGCGCGAGGAGCACGTCGCTCACGCCGCGGACCTCGTCACGCGACCGCGCCCACGCGTCGAGCAGGCCCACGTCGCGCTTGGTGCCGTGGTCCTTGTACAGCCTGTAGAGCCGATCGATCTCGCGGTCGCGCAGCGGAGCGAGCGACGCGAGCGCGCCGGTCGCGCCCCCGAGCGCCGCCTTGATCGAGGTCGGGCCCACGTTCGCGAGGACCTGACCCGACGCCGACAACAGCTCCGAACCGTTCCGCGCGCCGAGGCTCAGCGGGAGGTTTTGCACCGCGCCCTGACGCGGGCCGAGCTCCTTCGCGAGGATCGACACGAGCATCTCCTCGTCGTCCGTCGCGCCCATCAGCCGCATCACCTTGTTCTGATCCTGGTGCACCGGCGTGTACGTCGCGTGGTGGAAGAACACGGTCCGGTTCAGGACGTTCTGCGGCAGATCCGCCCACGGCTTCGCCGCCGTGTACTGGCGCCCCGAGAGCCGCAGCTGCGTCGGCGCCATCGCCGGGTCGAGCGAGTGCGCGACCTCGGACGCCGCGCCGCCGTACGTCCCGGGGACGTTCGCGTTGAGCGGGTCACCGGCGTTCGACGTCATGAGGATCAGCATCCGGCCGGGGCCGTCCGCGAGCTCGTCCGGCGACGCGCGCCCGGGGCGTGGGTTCAGGAGGATGCTGGCCGGGACGCCGGTCGCGAGCGCGCGCAACGCGAGGCCACCGGCGGCCGACTTCAACAGATCACGACGATGGAGTTTCATGACGTTCGAACCTCTCAAAAGCCCACGCCGGCCACGCCGGGCGACATGCAGGACACGACCAGCGCGCTGCGGAGCGCGTTGTACTGGTTGGCACCCGAGTCGATGCCGTCGGTCACGTGGTCGTTCAGGATCTCGACCGCGCCGTCGTGGCGCGGGTCGCCCGGAGGCAGCCCCATCACCTGCGTGACCATCTTCTCGATGGCGTCGGCGCGGTTCAGCCCGTCGAAGGCCGCGTCGTACGCGCGCAGACCGACCTCCTGGCAGACGACCTCACGCGTGGCGCGGGTGAAGAGGCCGGTCTCGGAGATCGTGATCGGGTCCGGCTCGCCGCGGCTGACGGTGTCCGCCGGGATGGAGCCGACCGCGTTGAGCATCTGGTTCTGCAGGGCGTTGCGATCACGCGGGAGCGTGTCCAAGCCGCAGATGTCCGTGACGCCGAGGCGCGTGGAGAGCTGCGCGCAGAACTGGTCGCGGCGGCTGATCGAAGGCCCGCGCTGCGTCTTCTCGTCGACGCACTTGGCGTTGGTCACCAGCGGCGACGAGAACAGCTCGCGGACGAGAACGCGGAAGTCGAGGTTCGAGTCCTCGAAGGCCTTCACGACGCGCTCGAGCTCTTCCGAGTTCTGACAGGGCGCGGCGTTCGCGTAGTAGCAGAGCTTCTGCGTCCAACCGCGCGCGAGGTCGGGGTGCTCGGCGAGGATATTCGCGAGGTCGCCCACGCCCTTGCCGGTGCGCTGCATGCCGCGGAAGACGAACGTCGCCGGGAGGTCGATGCGCTCCTGGTCGTGCTGCTGGCCGTACGCGGTGGAGTACGAGTTGCGGAAGAACTCGCGCATCGGGTCGAGCGTCTGGTGGCAGCCGTAGCACGGCGTGCCGGGCGCGGAGTGCTCGGCGTCGAGGTTCGGCGGCGAGAAGTCGGTGACGGTCTGGCCGTCGAAGCTCTCACCGAGCGCGGTGATCAGCGTCTGGTTGAGCGTGACGCGCGAAGAGTTGTCCTCGTTGGTGGGCCACGTCGCGAAGAAGCCGAGCGTCGTGAAGAAGCCGACGCGCTCGCCGTAGAGCGCGAGCTCGTCCGCGCCGCGGAACACGGGCAGACGGTAGAAGCGAACGGGCGTCTCGCCTTCCGCGACGCGGCGGATCTTGATCGGGCGCCAGTCGTTGAAGTCGGCGCGCGTGAGCAGCGGGTTGCGGCGAGCCGGACGCGCGCGGCAGGTGTTCGCGCCGTTGACGTTCCGGATGTTGTCCATGCGCCCGAGGATCGCCTGGAAGAGGAAGAACGACTTGTTCGTGATGGCGTTCTGTTCGAAGTCCATCTCGGTGACGTTTGCGCCGAGACACAGCTCGTCGAAGTTCGGCACCCAGATCCTCAGGAAGTTGGCGTTGTTCGGGTTGAGGACCTGGTTGGCCGGGGCCTCGTCCGCGCGGTTCCTCAGCGCCGTGAACGTCGTGACCTCGTTCATGTTGCGCGTGAAGACGGTGTCGTCGTCGCGCACGTGGCGCGCGTCGAGGTACGCGTAGAAGAACATCAGCGCGGTCGTCATCTCGAAGGTGTCCGTCGTGACGACCTCGTTGAACGGCCGGCCGGAGCGCGCGATCGCGATCGCGGTGCGCGCGAAGCTCTCCTCGATGTTCTGGATCATGAGGTTCTCGCCGAGCTCGCGGTTGTCGTCGAAGCGACCCCACGCGATGTTGCGCGACTTGAGCATCGGCATCAGGCCCTCACCGGTGACCTGATCCTGCTGGAACGCCATCATGAAGAAGCGGCGCAGCACCTGCTCGGCCTCGGGCGTCCCGAACCACGCGTCGACGAGATCGCCGATCGCCTCCGGGTCCTCCTCGAGCGCCGTGAGCTCCGCCGCCGTGAGCGGCAAGCCGGTGAGCAGCGTCTTCACCTTCGAGCCATAGACGTGGACCGGCGACAGCTCGTCGACGGCGCAGTTCTCGGCGGTGCCGACCGGGTTGGTGCCGACCGGGAACGTCGGGATGGGCTCGACCGGATCGGGATCCGGGTCGGGGTCCGGCGTCGGATCCGGGTTGGGATCCGTGACGGGGGGTGTGGGGTCGATCTTCCCGCTGACCGTTGGCTGCGCGTTGCACGCGAACAGCGCGGCCACACAAAGGGACGTCCACGACAGACGCTTCATGGTCTCACTCCTCCACCGAGCCACTGTTCGATGACAGTGACCTGGTCCTCGCCCCAGGTGGGGCTCCGCGACTGGCTGGGCGGCATGTCGCCGAACTGGACGACACGCGCGCGAATCTTCTCGGCGCGGCTGACCCACGCCTCATACGAATCGATGGTCGGTGCCGCGGGGTTCGCGCCGTCGGCGTGACACCCCGCGCAGTGCTCTTGATAGATCGGGCGGATGTCCGTCTCGAACGTGCGGATGACGGCCGGTTCGCGCTTGAGCGCGACGGTGCGTTGCGTCCCGCCGGCCTCGAGCACGAGCTCGTGCCAGCCGAGCGACAGCGCGCCGCCGAACACGAACCAGCCGTCCTCCACACGCGTCGCCGGGACGTCGGTCTCGTCGACGGCGAGCGTCACCGCGACGTCGCGACTCGGCTTCACGCGCAGCGCGAAGTCCGGCTCGAGGCTCTGCGTCCCGCTGCGCGCGCCCTCGACGCGGAGCATGGCGTCGGGCGCGAAGTGGCAGACCTCGGCGTCGCTGGCGAGCCAGAGACCGCCCGACGCATGCGGGAAGAGCACGCCGGCGGCGGCGTCGAGCTTCACGAAGTCCTCGCCGTCGAAGCGCAGCACCTCGCCGTCGACGACGAGCCACGCGTAAGCGCCGGCCGTCGCGAGCGCGGTCGCGTCACCGGCCTCGAAGCGGTACTCGGTCCACGGCTCGGGCCCGACGAACAGCGCGCCGTCCGCGAGGACGAGCGTGCGGTCGCCGAGGAGCGCCGGGTCGTGGCCGGACTCGATCGCCATCGGCCGCGAGAACGACGCGGGCTGGAGGCGCCACAGCTCGAGGTCCTTCGTCGAGAACCAGACGCCGTCGTCGATGCCCGCGCACTCGTTGTCGCGCGAGAGCAGCGTGGCGTCGGCGGCGAGTGCGTCGTCGAAGCCGGTCCACTCGATCCACGCGTCGCCTTCGCGCTGGTAGACGGCGCCGGCCGAGTGGACGAACGCGGCCGAGGTGGGGTCGCCGCAGAACGTGGCGTCGGCCGCGAGTGGGCCGGGCGCCGTGACCACGGTGCGGTCACCCTCGACGACCGAGAAGAGCTGGCCGTCGGCGAGCATCGAGGCGGTGCTCGCGGTCCAGGCGCGGACGACCTGGATGTGGGTCGCGGGGAGGCGGAAGGTGGAGACGTTCTGGACCGACCACCCGTCGACCACGCGGACGGTCGCGGCTTCGACGGTGCTGGTGATCGCGAGCCAGAGGTGGCCCTCGGGGCTGACGTCGAGGACGCGCTCGCCCGGGTCGAGGTCGACGCAGGTGGCGGTGGTCGTCAGGCTGGTGAGGCCGGCTTCGACGGTGATCCACGGGTCGGGCTTCGGCATCGGGTCGGGGTCGGGATCCGGATCGGGGTCTGGGTCGGGATCCGGGTCCGTGATCCCCGGCGGCGGGGCGACGACGCCCGGGCAGCCGGTGGCGCCCACCAGCAGGAGGGCCAGCATCCAGGTTTGCCCCCATCCGAGGCGGCTTTTCGTGATGATCCGCACCTATCTGACCAGTGGCCAGCTCTGCGGAAAACGGCCCAGCGCGGATCGGTTTTTCTGGGACAAAAGTTCCCGGGGCCCGGATCAGGGCAGGAACTCGTGGTGGCCGATGTCGACCTGGCCGCCCTGGGGCCGCGCGGTGTCGAACCGGTCGACCGGCGGCGCCCCGTCCGAGCGGCCCGCGTCGCGGGCGGGCGACCGGGCGGAGAGTCGGGAAATCGATCGTCGGTGCTCGAGGGCGTGGGCCTGGAAGAGCGGCGGGAGGATGAGGTTTGCGCGCCCGCCGACCCGGTTCTCGTAGGTGACGAAGTCCTCCGACGTGTACCGCGGGCCGTCCTCGGCCCGGACGTACGAGCCGCCCGCCCCGCGCTCCGCGGACTCCACGAAGAAGAGGTTGTTCTCCAGCCGGCCCACCGCGCGGATCTCGCCGCCGGACCGCTCGAAGAGGGCGGTCGGGTCCGCGGTGTCGGCGTCGTCCTCGCGGACGAGTACGATGTTGTTGAACAGCTCGGCCGCGCCCGCGGGGAGGGCGTCGAGGACGATCGCGCGCTTGTCGACGGAGCGGCCCTCGGATTGGAGCGCCTCGACCTCCACTACGTTGTTCCACATCGACAGCGACGCGACGCCGGTCGCGTGGAGGCCGACGAGGTCCACGCCGCGCGTCGCCGCGATGTAGTTGTTCGCGAGGTAGACGTCGCCGCCGCCGAGCGCGACGAGGCGCGCGCCGACGCCGTCGAGGTTCGGCACGGTCGTGAAGTTGCCGCGCCGCCCACTGTTGATGCCGTTGCGTTCGATGCGGAGCCCGCGTGACGCGAGGGGCGGGTCGACGAACGGCGCGAGGCCGTCGCGGATCGCGGAGACCCACGGGCGAATCGCGGGCGCGCACTCGGGCATCACGGAGAGGACTCCGGTGCGGATCTCGTTCTGTTCGAT
>JAUHYN010001433.1 GCA_030426505.1 bacterium
TCCGTTCCGTCAACGGCGGATTCCTTCTGGCAAGGCGTCCGCAAAGAAATCCGCACCGAAGAAGGCTGCGCCGAAGACCGCTTCCGCAAAGAAATCCGCCGCCGCGAAGGCCCCAAGGAAATCCGCCGCGAAGAAGGCGGTCGCCCGGAAGGCGTCTTCGAAGAAGTCCTCGGCCCGCAAGGCGCCCGCGAACAAGGCGGCCCCGAAGCGCCAGGCGCGCCCGCCGCAGGCGGCGACGCGCGACGCGATGGCGCGTCCGGTGCGCCCGAAGTCGGCGCTCCCGCCGGATCACGAGTTCCTCGAGGTGAAGTTCGGCCCGGCCGAGCCGGCCGATCGCAAGATCGCGATCGAGGCGATCCGCGCGGCCTTCGAGGGCGCCGCGAAGCACCCGATCTCCGGCCGCGCGCGCTTCTCGACCACGCGCCTCGACCCGCCGCGCGAGGGCGACATCGACTACGCGTTCGCGCAGGCCGCGCAGGCCGCGGCGCAGGAGGTCCTCGCGGTGGCCGAGAGCCTCGACGAGGATCGCCGCGCGGTCGACGAGCGCATCGCCGCCGTCTACGAGCGCGACGCCGAGAAGAACGACTGACCTCGCCCCGGGGCGACGACGCGAGGCGCGTCGTCTCCCGAGCCACCCGACATTGCGACGCGTCGATCGACGGCGGCCCGGCGCGTCGCCTCGCGAACGCCCGCGGATCTCCACGTCGTGACGCGTGGTCGCGGCGACCGCCCGCTCGAGGACTCGGGCTGGCACTCCCGGAGTGTGTGTCGCGGGTCCTCAGCCGCTCGCCTGGGTCGCGAGCCCCAGCTCGTCCATCATCCGACGCAGGTCGTAGTAGCCGCCGGCCGGCGGGAGCTCGTCGTTGGCGACGATGCGGCGCACGAAGCACTCGAAGACGCCGCGGATTTCCTTCGGGCCGAGGCCGTCCTCTCTGAGGGCGCGCACGAAGGTCACGGAGTTCGCGCGCTCGACGCGCTCGTAGATACGGTCGGGTTCGAGGCCGTCGATATACGTCGACCACTCTTCGAACGTGTGCGGGTCGTCGTTCAAACCTCGTCCTCCTGCTCGGGCGCCTTCGGGCCCGAGGCGTCCAGGAACGCCGGTCGGCGCAGGCCGGCCGCGGCGGGGGTCGCGAGCAGATCGATCAGGCTCTGCTTCAGCCCCATCATGCTCGCCGGCTGGTGCTCCATGTCGGTCCACTCGGCGCCGAGCTCGACCTCCTGCGGCTTGATGATCATCTCCTGGAAGATGCGCTCCTGGTTGTCCTGAACCTGGCGGCGCATGTCGTCCAGCGTGGTGTAGTACTTGTCGCGTCGACCCGACAACACCGCGTCGATCGTGACTTCCTTCACCGGGTCGATCTGCCCGTGACGCCACACGCGCCCGAGGCGCTGGTTCATCTTCTCCGCGTCCACGCGGTCGAAGTGGACCACCGTGTCGAACGCGTGCTGCATGTTCAGCCCGGTCCCGTACTGCTGCGCTTCGGCGGAGACCGTCATGATGTCGCGGTCGACCTTGATGACGTTGTCGAGGACGAACTGCCGCCACTCCGCTTCACCGTACTGCGGGTTGTCGGCGCTCTCCTCGGCCTTCGGATCCGCGCGGTAGGCCTGCGCGGTGAACGGCAGCGAGAACGGCCCGTACGCGTCGAGCTCCTCGCCGTCGCGGAACATCCGGATTTCTTTGCGGAGCGCCACGACCTGTATCTTCCCCG
>JAUHYN010000324.1 GCA_030426505.1 bacterium
GCGGTACGCGCGACGCGATCCGCCACGCGATCATGTCCGAGGGGACGACGCCGGACGGCAAGCTCTACCGCCCGATCCTCGGCGACGGCCACGACGAAGACGTCGACGCGGCGCTGCTCGTCATGAGCCGCTACGGCTTCACCGAGAAGGGCGACCCGAAGAACCTCGCCACGATCCGCCACATCCGCGAGCGCCTCTCGGAGAACGGCTTCATGCGCCGGTACGTCACGAACGACGGCGTCCCCGGCCACGAGGGCGCCTTCGTGCTGTGCGGCTTCTGGCTCGCGGAGGCGCTCGCACTCGAAGGCGCGATGGAAGAAGCGCTCGACGTCTTCAACCGCCACGTGGACGCGACGAACCACCTCGGCCTCCTCGCCGAAGAGGTCGACGCGAACACGCTGCGCGGGCTCGGCAACTTCCCGCAGGCGTTCAGCCACCTCGGGTTGATCGACGCGGCGTACATCCTCAACCGCGCGCTGGTCTTCGATCCCGGGAAGAAGAACCGAAACTTCGGGACGAAGAAGCGCGGTCACGGGCAGGACAACCGGCACGTCGTCCCGCTCACCTTCCCTCGGTTCGACAGCTACTGTGAGGCGCTCACGGACTACCGGACGTTCGAGCTGTCCGTGGGCGCGAAGGCGTTCCGCTTCATCGTGGAGGTGCCGCACCCGGAGTTCGCGTACGCGCTGACGCCCGAAGACGTGACGCACCTGCTCGCGTCGCTCGTCCCTTCGTACTTCGAGGACGTCGACATGTTCGTCTTCCGCCAACCCACTCGGCGACAACGCATCCTCGTCCCGGTCTGGGGGCGCATCGCCTTCTACGCGGACGTCGCGGATTGGTCGGGGCTCGCGATCTACTTCGAGGCCGTGCCGCGCGCGGGGCGCACCTGGGAGCGCTCGAAGTCGGCCACGCCCGACGACGAAAAGGAGTACGCGCGCCTCGAGGCGCTCGGCGTCCGGATGGCGATCGAGCGGCGGTGCCTGCGCTTCACCTCGGACCTCGCGTCCGACCGCGCCGTGCAGCTCTATCACACGCTGCCGCACGAGCTCGGTCACCTCGACGACTACCGTCGACACGACCGCTACCTCGTAGGGTGCGACGACCTCGAAGACGAGGCGCTCGAGGCCGAGCGACGGATCGACGAGGGCACGCCGCACTTCGATCACAAGCCGCCGCAGGAGCGCGAGGTCTACGCGCACCGCTTCTCGGACGACCTCCGCCGCGAGCTCACCGAGCGCGGCGTGATCCCGTTCGAGCGGCGCTTCGACGAAGCGGCGATGCGCGCGTTCGGGTTGGAAGCGGCCTGGTTCGAGCCGACCGACTGAGCGGGTTCACCGCGTCTGCTGGAGGAGCCAGCCGTAGATGTCGTGGCCGGCGGAGAGATCGTAGGTCTGCGTCCACGAGTCGTGCGGGACGCCCGGGTACGTGGTGAGGATCGCGTCGTCGCGGTTCGTGCAGGCGATGAGGTTGTTCATCGCTTGGATCGTGCCCTGCGGATCCACGACGGTGTCACCCGTCCCGTGGAAGCCCCAGATGGCGACCGCGCCGAGGTTGCAGCCCGCGTTGTTGAACGCGCCGCGGCCGTCGCCGGCGATCAGCACCGCGGCGGCGACCTGACTGTCGAGGTGCTGGCCGAGATAGTTCCAGGAGCCGATCGCACCGCAGCTCAACCCGGTGAGATGTACCCGGCTCGTGTCGACGTTGTACTCAGCGATCGCCCACGCGATGAACGACTGAATCTCCGACACGCCCGGACAGCCTCCGCCCGGGTGTTGAGGTGACAGCACGACCCACGGCCGGTTGTTCGGCCACTGGTCGTCGTCGATCAGGCGCGGCGGGCCGTTCACCAACACGCGGAACAGATCGGTCGAGCCGTTCCCGTTCTCTCCCACGCCGTGCCAGAACACCATCAGCGGGTGCGGCGCGCCGGACGCCGAGTAGTTCGGCGGGAGGTACTCGTAGAAGCCGTTGCCCGCGCCGGTGCTGCCGAGCTGCCGCGGCGTGTGACGCGTGGAGGACGGGCCACCGCCCACGAAGCCACCGTCTCGAACGACGCCGCCGTCGCGCACGCCGCCATCGTAGCTCGAGCTCCCGATCGCGGCGACGCGCTGTTCGGGGAGCGACGGGCTCGCCCACAACAGGCGGATGACGGCGTCGAAGCCGGAGTCGAAGTACTCGAGGCGCACGTCGTAGTTCTGGCCGGCGTTGAGCGCGATCGTCGCGGTGTCGCGCGTGACGCCGTGGGGCGTGAAGTTGTCGATGATGAGGTTGCCGTCGACCCAGAGGCGCACGCCGTCGTCGGACTCGGTGATGAACGTGTACGTCTCGCTGAAGCCGGCCCGCACCGTCGCCGTCCAGCGAATGGAGAAGTTGTCGGCGGGGACGCCGGCCTGCGGCGCGTTCTCGCCCCAGTCGAAGTCGATGAACGGATCGGAGCGCGTCGCGATCGGCGAACCGGCGAGCGTCGTGTTTCCGAAGACCTCGCCGCTGAAGAGCGCCATCACGCCGCCGTCGCGCACGGGGCCGGCGTCGCGCGGGGGCCCGGCGTCTCGGCCGGGACCGGCGTCACGCGGCGGCCCACCGTCGCGCGGGGGCCCGGCGTCGCGGTTGGGGTCGAAGCCACCGTCGCGGGGAGTCCCGGCGTCCGCGAAGCCCGCGTCGCCGACGACGTTCGGCCCGGCGTCGCGCGGCGGCCCGCCGTCGCGATCACCGGGGAGGATGACGATCCCGCCGCCGCCATCGACGGCGTCGCCCTCGCCGCCCGAGCACGACACGAGGAACAAGGCACACCACAACCAACGGGTCCGCGCGGACATCGCGGCCCATTCTTCATGATTTCGGCGGCGGGACCAATCTTCGGGCGGCTAACTCCCGAATTGGCGCGGCTTCCGACGCGGCGGCGCCCACCCGCCCGAACGCGCCGGGCGGCGGCGGTCGAAGCCGCGCTTCGCGGGGCGCGCGGGCTCCTCCGAGCCCTCGTCGACGTCCTGGTGGCACGGAGGGAGCTCGCGCCCGTCGTCCGCGGTGCGCGTGAGGCCGAGCGGCTTCCCGGCGACCCAGGTGCGACGGAGCTTGCGGTACGTGTCGCGCGACATCCCCTCGGGGAGCTCGATGGTCGAGTGGTCCCCGTGGATGCGAATCGCGCCGATCATCGAGCCCTCGAGCCCGCCCTCGTTCGCGACCGCGCCCACGATGTTCTCGGGGCGCACGCCGTCGTCGTGACCGACGTCGAGGCGGTAGCGCTCCATGCCGTCGGCGGAGCGCTCACCGCGCTCGCGACGCGGCGAGCGGTCCGGGCGTGCGTCGCGGTCGCCGAAGCTCCGCGCGTCGTCACGCTCGCGGCGCCAACGCGAATCGCGGTCCCCGCCCTGCGGGCGATCGCCGCGGTCACGCCACGTGCGTTCGTCGCGGGCGACCCGCGCGTCGGCGCTCTGGCCTCCGCGCTGGTCGGGCCGCGCCCGTTCGTCGCGCCGGCCTCGTGTGTCGCGATCGTCGCGCCACGCGCGATCGCCACGACCACGCGTGTCCTGATCGTCGCGCGTCGGACGATCGTCTCGTCCACGCGAGCCCTGCGCGTCACGCGTCGGACGATCGTCGCGCCCGCGCGCGTCGCGGGTGTCGCGACCACCGCGATCGTCTCGTCGTCCGCGGCGCTCCTCGCCCTCCGCTTCCTCGCGCGACCAGCGCCCGAGGGCGCGAGGTCCGGAGGTCTCCCGGTGGTCGTCGCGGTTCGGTCGACGCCCGTCCGGCTCCACGAAGAACGGTCGACCGCGCTGCCCGAGCTGCGCGATCGCGGCCGCGATCGTCTCGAGCGGCGCCCCGGTCGACTCGGCGTACTCGGTGACGAGGCGCTCGAACGTCGACAGATCCTGGGTCTGGATCATCTCGCCGATCTGCGCCTTGAAGCGATCGACGCGCTTGGCGTTCACGTCCGAGGAAGTCGGCGAACGCATCACCTCGATCGGCTGCCCCGTCACGCGCTCGATGCTGCGCAGCTTGGTCCGCTGCGACTTCGCGAGGAACAGGATCGCCTCGCCTTCGCGTCCCGCGCGACCCGTGCGGCCGATGCGGTGGACGTACGCCTGCGTGTCGCGCGGCGCGTCGAAGTTGAACACGTGGCTGACGCGCGTGACGTCGAGCCCGCGCGCCGCGACGTCGGTCGCGACCAAGACGTCGAGCTGCCCCGACTTGAGCTTGTCGATCGTGCGCTCTCGCGCGCGCTGCGGCATGTCGCCGTTCAGCGCGGCGGCCGCGATGCCTTCGCGCTGCAGCGCGTCGGCGACGACCCCGGTCGACTCCTTGGTGCGCGTGAAGACGATGACGCCGTCGGTGTCCTCGGTCTCGAGCAGACGGACGAGCACACTCACGCGCGCGTGGTTCGGGACGAGCACCGCGCGCTGACGAATCGACGCCGCGGTGAGCGTGTCGCTCTCGACGCGGACCCAGACCGGGTCGTCGAGGTAGCGCTTCGCGACGTCTCGGATCGGCGCCGGCATCGTCGCCGAGAACAACGCGATCTGCCGGGGCTTCGGGACGCGTTCGAGCACGAGCTCCACGTCCTCGAGGAACCCCATGTTCAGCATCTCGTCGGCCTCGTCGAGGACGAGACAGTTGATCGTCCCGAGGTCGAGCGTGCCGCGCTTGATGTGATCGATGACGCGCCCCGGCGTCCCCACGACCACCTGCGGACCGCGACGGAGCTGCCGGAACTGGATCTCGTAGTCCTGCCCGCCGTAGATCGTCGCGACCGACAACCCACCGAGCCCGCGGCCGTACTTCACGAAGGACTTCGCGACCTGGATCGCGAGCTCGCGCGTCGGCGCGAGGACGAGCGTCTGCGGCGCGCGCCGCGACATGTCGAGCTTCGAGAGGATCGGCAACGCGAACGCCGCCGTCTTCCCACTCCCCGTCTGCGATTGCGCGAGGACGTCACGGCCCTCGCTCACGTGCGGGATGATCTGCGCCTGAATATCCGTCGGCGCTTCGTAGCCGGCTTCTCGCACGGCTCTCAGGACGGCCTCGTCGAGCGCGAGCTCGGTAAAGGCCACCTGCGTTTCACATTCTTCGTTCACTTGGCCGACATCGCTGAGGGATGCGGTCGGCCTTGTCGACCGTAATCCGCGCGGACGCCCGAAGGCCGGGTTTCACTTCGCCCGCTCGACGAGCCAACCCACGAGGTCCTTCAGGGCCTCCGGTGACCACCGACGCCCCCGGTCCGCGTACGCCTCCAGGGTCGATTCGCCGTTCGTGGTCTTCAGCAGGTGGTCCGCGTCCGCGAACACGAACAGCTTCGCTTGGCGCCGTTTGCGCTTGTTCACGGCCTGCTCGAGGGCCTGGGCGTCGTTCTTCCAGGAGGTCTCGAAGTCCTTCATCCCCTGGAACACCGCGATCGGCTCGGTCACCTTGGCCAGCTCGGCGTCCATGTCCAGCTTCGAGGCGCTCACCACGCGGCCCTGCGCGGGCCGGTACAGCTCCACGATGCGGGCCGGGACCTGCGCCTCCGCCGTCGCGCTCCCGGAGAACACCGACAAGAGCAGGTTCATCCGCCGCAAGGCCTCCTGCGCCTCGGTCTGGTGCAGCTTCACCTCGCGCTCCGCGAGCACCTGGGGCACGGAGCGATACGGCGGCGACATCAACACCACGCCCGCGAGGTCCACCCGCTGCGCGACGAGCACCGCCTCGATCGCCCCGAATCCGTGCCCGACGACGAACATCTTCTCCGGGTCCACGCCGCGCTGCCGCTTCAGGAAGTCGAGCATCGCCTCCGCGTCGGCCGCGCGCTGCTGCACCGTGAGCTTCGACGACTCGATGTCCGTCCGCGAAGTCCCCACGCCGCGATCGTCGAGGCGCAGCACCGCGAAGCCCTCCTCCGCGAGACGGTCGAACAGCTCCCAGCGCCCGTAGTCGATCGTGTGCCCGAACCCGTGCCGGTTCGTCTCGGGCAGATCGCCGAGCACGATCACGCCCGGCGCGAGCCCGTTCGACCACTTCGCGCGGAGCGTCGGCACCGACAGCACGCCCGCGTACCGGCCGCCCTCGACGTCGATGACGATCTCGCTGTCCTCCCAGGTCGCCGCGCGCGGCCGCTCGTAGTGCGCCGGCTGCGGGATGGGGAGCAGCTTCGGGGGCTCGCTCGGCGTCGACTCGAGGACGTACTTGCTGCCGTCCGCGCGCTCGAACGTCTCGACGTACCCGCGCGCGTCGAACGTGGCCTTCCCGCTCGGGAGCTGCACGACCGTGCGCCGACTCGCGTCCGCGAAGACCTGCACCGGCACCGGCTCGACCTCGCCGGTCTCCGCGATCCACGTGGAGAGCTTGCCGCTCTGCCCCGGCTCGAGCCCGGAGCGCTTCACGGCCATCGCGACCGCCAACAGATCGTCGCGCCCGAGCATCAACGCGCGCAGCGCGGGATCGTACGGCACCTTCTTCTGCGCGATGTCGGTGATGATGCTGAGGAACCCGTCGCGCGCGACGAGCTGCAGCCGCCCCTCCACCGAAGACAACCGCTTGTACGAGAGCAGCGAGCCGTCGTCGCGCGTGGTCGTCGCGTACTCGACCGTCGCCGCCGCCGGATCGCCGTACGCCACGCGCGTCACGAGCTCAACGCGGCCGTCGGTGCGCGTCACACGACCGTGGACGCGACCGAGCACGCGGCGCCCCGCGTCCTGCAGGACGTAAGTGACGACATCACCGTTCGCGAAGGCGTCCCCGCCGCCCGACGCGGGCTTCACGTCGACGTCCGGCGTGCTGCCGCCGCACGCCGTGAGCAAGAGGCAAGCGGTAATGAGGCGCCGCATCAGTACTGGTAGAAGCCTCGGCCCGTCTTCTTGCCGAGCCACCCCGCGTCCACGTAGCGCCTGAGCAGCGGCGCCGGGCGGTACTTGCTGTCGCCGAGCCCATCGTGGAGCACTTCCATGATCGCCAGACACGTATCGAGCCCGATGAAGTCCGCCAACTGCAGCGGCCCCATCGGCTGGTTCGTGCCGAGCTTCA
Source organism: bacterium (assembly GCA_030426505.1). Lineage (GTDB taxonomy): Bacteria > Myxococcota > Kuafuiibacteriia > Kuafuiibacteriales > Kuafuiibacteriaceae > JAUHYN01. The sequence continues at coordinate 6,997 of JAUHYN010000324.1, forward strand.
TGCCGGTGTCGATATCCTCCGGCGAGCCGAGGCCCTCCTGGAGCGCGACGACCGCCTCGTTGATCATCGGCATCAAGATCCGGTTCACGATGAAGCCGGGCTGATCGTCCGCCTTCACGCAGGTCTTCCCGAGCCGCTCCGCGAGCGTGCGCGTCTCCTGCAACGTGATCTCGCTGGTCTGCAGGCCCGGGATGATCTCCACGAGCTTCATCACCGGCACCGGGTTCATGAAGTGCATCCCGATGAAGCGGTCCGGCGACTTCGTCGACGCGGCGAGCCGCGTGATCGAGATCGACGAAGTGTTCGACGCGAGGATCGCGGAGTCCTTCACGACCCCGTCCACCGCCTCGAACACCTTCCGCTTAACGGCCTCGCGCTCCGTCACGGCCTCGACCACGAAGTCGACCTCCGCGAGCCCCTCGATCGACGCCGCGCCGCTCACGCGCCCCAGGATGTCCGACTGATCGGAGTCGGTGAGGCGCCCCTTCGACACCAACCGATCCAACCCCGACTTGATCTTCGCGATGCCGGCCTCGACCGCCGCCTCGTCCACGTCGCACAGCACCACGCGCAAGCCAGCTTGCGCGCTCACTTGCGCGATCCCCGCGCCCATCTGACCCGCGCCGATGACGCCGATCCGCTCGATACCCACCGTCAGCGCTCCACGACCAACGCGACCGCCTCGCCGCCGCCAATGCACAGCGACGCGAGCCCGCGCTTCTTGTCGTTCCGCGCCATCGCGTAGAGGAGCGTGGTGAGGATGCGCGCGCCGGACGCGCCGATCGGGTGGCCGAGTGCCACCGCGCCGCCGTGGACGTTCACCTTCGCGCGGTCGAGCCCGAGGATCTGCTCGTTCGCGATCGAGACCACGGCGAACGCCTCGTTGATCTCGAACAGGTCGATGTCCCCGACCTTCAGGTTCATCTTGTTCAGCGTGTGCTCGATCGCCTTCGCGGGCGCGGTCGTGAACCACTCCGGTGCCTGAGCCGCGCTGCCGTAGCCGGTGATGGTCGCGAGCGGCGTCTTGCCGTTCTTCTCGGCCCACTCGCGCGAAGCGACGACGAGCATCGACGCGCCGTCGTTCAGCGAGGACGCGTTCGCCGCCGTCACGGTGCCGTCCTTGATGAACGCGGGGCGGAGCTTCTCGAACTTCGACGGGTCACCGCGCGCCGGCTCCTCGTCCTGGCTGACCACGATCGGGTCGCCCTTCCGCTGCGGGATCTCGACCGGGACGATCTCATC